>DAXQ01000032.1 GCA_002506485.1 Euryarchaeota archaeon UBA136
TATTTCCTGTTAATTCCTTACCATCTGATATTCCGGGACCAACAGTCCAGTAACCAACCTCGGCTCCTGAATTACTGGTCACAACCGAAGTGAACTGATAAGTATCCGTATTCCAACCTGTATTGGCTAGTGTGTAACCCCAAAGATAGGTATTACCCTGAAACATCTGGTTGTCACCCGTAGAAGATGCGGCATCACAGGTTACAGTAGATGCATAGGCCTGACGAACTGTGAAGTCGATAGTTATAGTGTTTGTAGAATTGGATGAGGAAGAAGCTGGTGAAGTATCGGTCTCACAATCAGTACTTCCACAGTTAGTATTGTCACTACCTCTGAAAAACTTAGGATCCGATTTTCCATATACGCTCACAGTATTGGTGTCTCCTGCAGAGCAAACACCGTCACAGAATACTACAAACTTTACAGTAGCAGAACCACCTTTTGACAATGATACCTGATTTCCAGATAACGGATTGTAATTGGTATCGAAGAAATATGTGCTCCAAGCCACGCCACTAGCCCAACTAGAAACCAAATAAACTTGCATTGTCCTGTACGTCGTATCGGCACTTGTGAGTGTCAGAGTGGCTTCGACCCAATTATTACCACTACCATCATCCGCTAAAATATCCGAAGATGAGATATCAGACGATAACGTAACGGGAGATGCTGCTGCATCAACATTAGTAACCATGGTCCCAGCAATTAACATTACGACTATTGCAAGTACGATAGAAACACTTCTTATGCTAGACTTAGATATACGGACTTCATCCATTTTTATTCCTCATGTTCCTTGACAGAACACAGTCCTACACAAATCGGGTAATAAAAAGACTTCCGATGATACAATTGAGACCTTTAGGCTTATTAACCAACAAATATAGAAGTGTACAGAAGCATGAATATTGAAGAGGATACCGAGAATTTTTTGAGGATGTGGAAGTCTGTAGACTTTGATTTATCAAACGTTAATAATAAACAGATAATAATCTCAGGAATGGGAGGGTCTGGTATTGGCGGACAAATATTATCTGCAATTAGTGATACTGAAGGCTTTGCACAAATAACCTCTTGGAATAATTATAATCTTCCCAAATGGACTACAAAGAATTGTTTCGTAATTTGCGTTTCCTATTCTGGCAATACTGCTGAAACTTTATCGGCAGCCAAAGCGGCTTTAGAGATTGGCTGTGATTTAGAAATTATTACTACTGGCGGTAAATTAGTGACTCTAGCAAAAGACAACAACCTCCATACAACTAAAATAGAAAAAGGACATCAACCGAGAGCTGCACTTCCTCTGCTTTTGAAAGCATTAATCTGTAGAATTGGTCTACCGAATCTTGAAGAACAAATTAATGAAGTTAATCGTTTTACATTACCTATTGATAAGGCTAAAAACATAGCTTCTCAACTAAAAGGATCAATTCCTTGCATATATTCCAGTGACCTGATGAACCCAGTAGCATACAGATGGAGATGTCAGATAGAAGAAAATGCAAAACAACTGGCATTTAATCATCAAATACCTGAAATGAATCATAATGAAATCGTTGGTTGGACCCTACCTAATAATCAAATGTCTGTGATTCTAATTCGAGACTGTAATGAAAAAGCACAAATCAAGAATAGATTTGAAGCTACCAAAAACGTTGCTTGGGATGAATTAGAAATTGTTGAATGTGTAGCAGAGGGAAAAACACCTTTGGCAAGAATGATAAGTATGATAATTTTGGGAGATTTAGTTTCAATTGAATTAGCGAAATTAAACAATGTAGATCCGACTCCTGTCGAGGTAATTGAAAACTTGAAAACTGAACTGGACGGAAAGTAATGAATCTGGAGGATTACTCCTTTGTTCAAAGTTTTTTCATAGTCCTATGGATAATGATGCCCGCATACTTGGCCAACACAATTGCTGTTGTCACAGGCGGGCGATTCCCAATCGATCAAGGTAAAAAAATGGGAGATCGGAACCGAATTCTGGGAGACGGAAAAACTTGGAGTGGACTTCTAGGAGGGACTATAGGAGGAATTGCTGTAGGATACTTACAACTGAACTTTGGAAACTCTATTATTGATGGTATAGCTGGGACAAATAACGAAACCTTCTGGGGAGATACACCCTTTCTAATTTTCTTTCTTTTGGCTTTTGGAGCATTATTTGGGGATTTGACTGCATCGTTCTTTAAACGTAGACAGAATCTGAATCGAGGTGACAAATATCCTCTATTAGATATGTACGACTTTATTGTCATGTCCTTGCTCCTGACACTGATTCTAGGAGGGGGCTGGTTGCAGACCTGGATTCTTGATGGAATTGTGCCCCTGTTTACTTTACTGATTGCAACCCCAATCCTTCACCGAGGAGTTAACATTATCGGATTCAAGATAGGTTTGAAGAACGAACCCTGGTAACTAATCTGTTTTTCGGAGGTCTTTGAGACCCTGCCCAATGCTATGTAAAAGAGATGTCTTACTTCCATCATAATTCACTTTCAGACTTCCTGAATTGGAGACCCAATTGCCTGAGTAAGATTTTTCACTCTTTTCAACGCTGGTTACTAAAGGTTTGCTAACTATAAAGAGTTCATCAGTGGTCGGTTTCTTTACAGATTGAGTGAGTGGGACCTTACGGCCCTGAGAACGTTTTAAATTAAAATCAAAATATTCCGGATATATTACTAAAGGTCGCCTTTCTGACATCAGTCGGCCACAAGAACCGCATTGACAACTCCATGCTGCCCAGGTCTGGAAGTCACTTTGGCTTTACCTTTCTCAGTCTCGATAATAGATCCCTTGGTTATTATATTCTGTCTAACATAGTTTGGATTGGCACTATTCTCAACAACCTCTATGATTTTAGAAGACGAGCTCTTGCCAGATTTTGGATCGGTAATTGACACATATTCTGCTCTTAATAAACGATTCTTACGTCTGCCACCACGTGCACGTGCCGTTTTCTTCGTTGTACCTCCAACCTTAACTTCTTGTAACTCCCTTCCAATCTCGAATCTCTTTTTTCCTCTATGAAGTGATAAACGTCCACCCGTTGACTTGCGTTTTGCTCTTCCTTGCCAAAGTGCCATGCTACAAACCTGCGTCACAAGAGTGTTGTATATAAGATTTGATACAGACGTCGTTATGAAAATATATAAACCCGTAGGTAAACTTAAATAAGAATAACCAGAATTCATAAGCATGTCCGTAGAGAAGATGGCAGCAAAGGCCACAGAACTCAAGGAGAAAGGGCAAAGCAATAGAGAAATCTCTCAGGAAATGCACCTTTCTCAGGCAACCGTGGAATGGCTATTGGCAAAGCAAGCCTCGAAAAACTTTGACGAGGCGCCTCCTCCTGATGTCAAAGTAGGATGGAGAACGATTGGAGTGTCAGGATCCAGAATACAGGCTATAGCCGAGATAATGGCTGACGTAATTCTTGAGGAACAGGATAACATAGGATTCGAACTGGACATGGTGGCAGGAGTAACAAATAATGGGGTTCCTCTAGCAACTGTAGTCTCTGATCTATTAGGTATTGATTTTGGAATGATAAGACCCAGTCGTGAGGGAACGCAAATCAATTATGCCTCTAACTATGCGGGCTTGAAGGGAAAAAATGTAGTCCTTATAGATGACGTTGTAAGTTCTGGATCAACCGCTAAAGAAGTGATTGAATTTGTCAGAGCAAGAAAAGGTGTACCTGTTCTAGCGGTGGTTCTAATAAATAAAAAGGCTGAAAACAAAATAGATGACGTCCCACTCAGGGCGTTAATAAGGGCTAGACCGGTAAGAACTTAATGCACTGGGCAGACGTAGTCGCAGAAAAGTTATTAGAATCTGGAAGTGAGCATGTCATCTCCTCGGGGATAACACCTTCGGGCCCAATACATCTTGGTAGCATGAGGGAGATTCTGACAGCAGATGCGATTGTTAAGGCTGTAAATGACAAAGGTGGAAAAGCTAGGCTCCTGTACGTTGCAGATAATGCAGATCCGCTCCGTAAGGTCTATCCTTTTCTGGATGAGGGAAAATACAAGGAACTAGTTGGTTTTCCTTTAGCCGAGATTCCTGCACCCAAAGGTGATGAAAGCTATGACCAGTATTTCCTAAGACCTTTCTTTGAGGCATTAGAAAGAGTCGGGGTTTACCCAGAAGTAGTAAATAACTACCAATTTTATAAAGAGGGAAAATTCGAAGAATGCACGAAAAGGATAATCGACCAGACGGAAACTGCTAGAAAAATTCTTGAAACTGTTTCAGGGAGACAACTACCTAAAAACTGGTTTCCTTGGACCTTCAAAAACAATGATGGAAGACTGTGCACAGGTAAAGTAACTAAATATGATTGGCCTTACGTCACCTTTGAAAACGATAATGGTGAAGAGGTTACCAACAATATGGCCAAGGGTGAGGGTAAACTACCTTGGAGACTTGATTGGCCCTCAAAATGGAAAGTTCTGGAAGTGACATTTGAAGCATTTGGAAAGGACCATGCGACCAAGGGAGGAAGCTACGACACTGGTAAAGAAATAATTGAGAAGATCCTAGGAAGTAAGGTCCCACATCACATAGTGTATGAATGGATTAATCTAAAAGGAAAAGGAGCTATGCATTCCTCTACTGGATTAGCAATACCTGCTGAGGAAATGCTAAGAATGGCGCCACCCGAAGTGATAAGATGGCTCATAATGCAGCCTCAGCCCAACCGCCATATTGACTTTGATCCAGGACTAGGATTGCTCAATTCAGTTGACAAATACGATAGAACTGAGAAGGATTTCTATGACAAGAAATTAGAAGAGAATTCTGCCAGAGCTTTTGAATTGAGCCAGATTGAATCTCTATCGAAAAACAAACCCCAAGTGTTGCCATATAGACATTTAGTGACTCTAACACAATCAAAGGATGGAAACGATGAGATTATTGCGACGCTTAGAAGAACGGGATACATCGATAAGCTAGATAGAAACGGACGAAAGAGACTGGAAACCCGCACGAAGTGTATTGAAGAATGGCTTGAAAAACACGCTCCTGAAAGTGTTAAGTTTGTAATTCAAAAAGAACCGCCTAAGATTGAATTCAATAAAGAGGACCTGAAGCGGATTAATCAACTGAGGGAAAAGATGAGCGAAGTAGGATGGACGCCAGACGAAATCCATGATTCCTTCTATGAACTTCAGGAAGCAAGCAAAACCCCTGCTAAAGAGTACTTCAGAATTATGTACAGTGTCATACTTGGGAAGGAGAAAGGACCGCGATTAGGTTTCTTTCTGGCGACTATGGAAAGGGACTTCGTTACAGAAAGACTGGGTACCTACTAAGATACCAAACTGTATTAACAGCCCAATTTGTAAACTACCGTGAATCAACTCGTAGAATGTGTACCCAACTTCTCCGAAGGTCGAGACAAAGACAAGATAAAACAAATAACAGACTCCATAGAAAAAATATCCGGTGTCGAATTGCTTGATGTGGACATTGGTTCAGATACTAACCGAACCGTTGTAACTTTCATTGGTTCACCAAGCAGAGTTGAGGAAGCTGCCTTTCAGGCTGTAAAGAAAGCCTCAGAAATAATCGATATGAGAAAACATGGGGGTGCACATCCACGAATGGGAGCGACTGATGTATGTCCCTTTGTCCCAGTCTCAGATATATCCATGGAGGATTGTGTCAATATTGCCAATAAAGTAGGTAAAAGAATTGGAGGGGAACTAGAGATACCGGTTTATCTTTACGAAAATGCCGCCACAACTGACCAGAGGAAAAATCTAGCTAGTGTGAGGGCTGGAGAATATGAAGGATTAAAGGAAAAACTAGGCGAGGAAAACTGGAAACCGGATTATGGTAGCACAAAATTCAATGCCAGATCGGGAGCAATTGCGGTGGGAGCCAGAGAATTCCTGATTGCTTACAATATCAATTTGAATACGACTGACAGAACCTATGCAAACGAAATCGCATACGAAATCCGGGAAAGAGGCCGTTGGAAACGAACTGGAAACATAGAACCTTTCTACTACAAAGGAGATGTAGTACACTTCGAAGAAGGAAAATATCCCGATGGAAACAGTGACTTTGTTGGTTCCAGCCTAGATGAACTGGCCAAACACTACAAAGAAACGACTGGGAAGGATCTAAGAGAAAGATATCTTTCATTAGGACTTGACCCAAATAACCTGATTGGCAAACCCGTTTACAAAGATGGGAAATTCACGAATGTGAAGGGGCTGGGTTGGGTAATACCCGAATATAATAGAGCTCAAATCAGTATGAATCTCACAAACTATAAGATTGCACCTATACACCATATCTTCGACGCGGCTTGTGAAGAGGCCAAGAAGAGAGGACTCAGGGTCACAGGCTCTGAAATTGTTGGCCTTATTCCATATGATGCCATGAAAATGGCAGCTGAACACTATCTCCTGAAAATGCACAAGTCATCTGGACTTCCAGTACCTGATCTAATGAATGTTGTGGTACAGAGCCTAGGCTTATGCGACGTTGGTGATTTTAACCCCAAGGACAAGGTGTTGGGCATGCCTAAGGTTGACGGGGATTTAGCAAACCGAGTTACGTTCGACTTCGTTGATGAGGTTTCAAGGGACTCGCCGGCACCTGGTGGAGGTTCTGTAGCTGCATTATCTGGTGCACTAGGAGCTGCTCTTGGAACTATGGTAGCCAATCTGAGTACCAGTAAAGCTGGATTCGAAGACCAGAAAGAAAGATTGAACCAGATTGCCAGTAAAGGACAGGCTGTAAAGGATGCATTAATCAAGGCGATTGACGATGATACTAGTGCATTTGATCAAGTGATAAAAGCCATGAGAATGCCAAAAGATACTGATACAGACAAAAAAAGTAGAGAAACCGCAATGCAGGAGGGTTACAAGATTGCAACCCAAGTTCCACTTGAAACTGTAAAACATTGCAGAGATGCACTACAGATATGTTCTGAGATATCGAAATTGATGGATGATGGAATGGCCAGTGATGTGGGTTCTGGAGCACTAATGGCAAATGCAGGAGCTAAAGCCGCGGCGTATAATGTTAGGATTAATCTAAAAAGCATTAAGAATGAAAAATTCTGCAAAACCACTGGAAACGAACTCGGGAAACTGATCGGTGAATGTAACCTGTTGACTGAATCAGTCACAAAAAATGTCGATAAAACGCTATAATTCTATTTCACAAATATTTTTACCACAAAATAAGTGACGCCTAGGGCAACGATGACTAACATTATAGTATCCAGAGAATAATTACCAGCTAGAGGAACATATTCTTGATCTGATGGGGGGAGTGCCCGATTTGGATCCTCAGGATATTCATCAGAATTATCACCATACCCGTCGTTGTCGGTATCTAACCACTCATTCGGATTGTCGGGGAATGCGTCGTTGTTATCACAATAACCATCTGAATCAGTGTCAAGATAATCCTTGGGGTTTTCAGGGCATGCGTCGGAATTGTCACCATATCCATCGCTATCTGTGTCTGTAGTCTCATTGGAATCTAATGGAAATTTATCATCATAGTCATTAATCCCGTCAGAATCAGTATCATTATTCTGTGGATTGGTTCCTATACTATTCTCCATATTGTCTCCAATTTTATCACCATCACTGTCAAGTGTCTCATTGGAATCCAATGGAAACACATCTGAATTATCACCTACACCATCATTATCAGTATCATTCCATTCTGCTGTATCCAGAGGAAATAAATCAATATCATCGGTGAAATTATCACTATCAGTATCATTGCTAGTAGGATTTGTGTAGTATATGAAAACCTCATCGGAATCATTCAGTCTATCCCCGTCTGTGTCAGGATTAGTGGGATCTGTGATATATCCATCAATGCCAAAGTATGATTCTTCAGAATCGCTAAGCCCATCACTATCCGTATCATTCGAAGTAGGATTTGTCGATAATATGCCATCATCGTTCTTGAAAGAATAATAATTGCCAAAACCCAACGGTTGCTCATACACATATTGTATCTCATCCGAATTGAGAGCTCGACCCCATACCGCAAGGTTGTCAATTGTTCCATTCAGATATTCTCCATTCTGGCCGCGGCACATGTAATTGAAATTTGTTGCTGTTTGAATGCTATGGTTGGGTGTTATACCCATCTCTGAAACCAAAGTACCATTTACATACAATCTCAAGATATCCTGGGATTCACTATAGGTCGCAGCCAGATTATACCAAACTCCAAGTTCAGCCTCAATACTATCATTTGTTATGGGGGAGATGTATAGCTTATTACCAGAAAAAACCCTAAATTCAAAATAATTTTCTGAATTAACGCCCAACCAGGTCCTACCGTTATCAACTGTACCAAATACAGTTCCAAAATCACTGGTGTAGTTTGTAAGTTTGACCCAAGAATGTATAGTATATTCAGTAAACTTAGAATTTTGTAGAGAATCTAATTCGGCATAATCATCAACACCATCACAATACATGCCATTACCAAATGATGCTGGGACCCGAATCAGCCCATTCATTGAAATGCCTAAATTCGAATTGGTTGTCATATCTAAGGCTGTGAATGAATCGGTACCGTCAAATTTCCAATAAGCTCGCAAACTAGGTTCGTATAGTGAAAAGATTTTACTTTCAACAAGCATGTTATCATACTCGTAAATGTTTGAAAGTGTATCGTTATCCAGATCCTCTTCGGAATCTGGTGAAAGAGGATCGAGACCCCAGTAATATTCCCAACCATCATACATTCCATCAGGACAGCTAGTGCCATCTTCACATAAGTCTGAATCTGAAAAACGTGGATTTGTGCCTTGGGAATATTCCATTGCATTGGTGTAGAATTCATCCTCTGAAAGGTAACCATCAAAATTTCTATCAAAACCGTCATAATCTGAATCAAGCCAACCATCAATTTGCTTCATAGGGTCAAAACCATTCGCTAATTCATAGGGATCTGGCATAGTATCATTATCACTGTCTATTTTTGTGGGATCACTATAAGACAGATTGAATAAATATGCAAAAATCTCATTGAAATCTGATAAGGTGTCACCATCTGTATCCTGACTGGTTGGATTAGTAAAATAATCGTTTATTTCCTCACCATCCAAAAGACCGTCATCATCAGTATCATTATCGTTTGGATCTGTCACAAAGCCGGTATCATTGAAACCGAGGCCCTCTACCCAATCACTAAGGTCATCGTTATCCGTATCCTGAACCAGTGGACTTGTCCTATGCTCGGAACCAACATAATCAAGCCAACCGTAGAACTCTTCACCGTCCAGAAGACCATCTCCATCATGATCCGGATTGTCAAGGCCAGTACCTATAACTGATTCAGCATAGTTTGGTAGTCCATCCTCATCGTTATCAGCTCCAGCAGTTCCATAGAAAGTCAGGTTCCAATAACGGAATTCTGGAGAGCCTATGTCACCTCCTTGCACAGTATCATTAACCTTTAACGTCCATTCACCAAAAGAGTTCTCACCCCAATGTACTACTGATGAAAATATCCAGTTATCATAATCGTGTCCAGGATCTGAGTGTTCGCGAACAAGTTCGGACACTATACCACTTGGCGAAGTTAAGAAGAAATTCAAATCTCCTCTAAACTTATGACTAACATCAACCAGTACTTCTATACTTTCAATATTTATGCTTTGATTCACGATAATCGTAGATGAGACACCGCTATCTCGGTCATCAAAAATATAATCGTTGACCGTGATTTCCCCCATATTGACGACTATCTCACTATCAACCGTTTGCCAGGATTTAGCCATGTTGACTGCTTCTGTCGCGTCAACTAGCCCGTATCCATACGCATGATTGTACCAATAACCTGCCTTTGTCTGGAACCAGCCAGAATGATCTGAATCGACTTTTCTCGAAGTCTGTACCAGAATATGTTGTACATCCCTCCAGGTCAGATTCTGATTTGCCTCAAGCATAAGAGCGACGACTCCGGCCACCATCGGAGTAGCCGCAGAGGTCCCCCCCATATTGGAAGTGTAGTCACCATTCTGGTCTCCATTGCTTCCAGATACATCTGTTGTAAATATAGCTGGATCTTCTCCATAATTGTTTGAAGGTGCAGAAACTAGCATGTTAGACCCTGTCTCTGAATACCATGTCTGTTCACCTTGCCAATCCACAGCTCCTACTGATATAGTATATCTGCTGTTCGCAAAGCTGTCTTTATTGGATTGATCCTTGTCATCCAAACCATTACCATTGGCCCAAGTATAGATAGTTCCAAGTCCATCTCTACCTTCTGACGTGCCCGTTTCAAGTGCTGCAATGGCCAAAGGTCCAGCTCCACCAAGTATAGTCCCTGTATCAGCCGGTCCCCAACTATTCGTGTAAATATCAATTACATCCATTTCATGCACAAAAGTATTGGCAACTGCTTCATCATTAGGCATGTAATCTTCTGCATACTCAAAACTACAATCACCTGCCACCAGCCTCAAACCGACCAGACTGGCGTTGTATGCTACGCCTGCAATTCCGATGTCATTGTCGCCTTTTCCAGCCACAATTCCTGCGACGGCAGTTCCATGCCAATCAACTTCATCAAAACCATCATCATATGAATCAACAGGCATGACATTGGTGTCATTTCCACAATAGTCATAACTGTACTGACTTAGAAAATTAGGTGAGAGGTCTGGATTATCATAGTCGATACCATCATCGACCACTCCGATTACAATACCATTACCAGTGAACTCATTCCAGGCCCCCTGTGTATTGAGATCGATTCCGGAAGTTCCCCCATTTTGACCATAATTATCAAGATACCACTGATCTCCAGATTCATAGTAGGGGTCATCTGGTTCATATCTTAAATCCAGATGTTGCTCAACCATGGGATAAAATTTCCATACATAATCTGAGACGTGCAATTCGTTCAGATACTGAAGTGCCAGGTCACCTGTTTGAAATTCAATTATCCACGTCCCACTCAAGATATCAAAGTCATGATAGGATTCAATTCGGCTATTATCTACTATCATACCAAGATTATTCAAGCAATACGGTTCTTTGAGAACAACTACCCATTCCTTGGTCAAATATAGTTGGGGTGAAGAATATTTTTCTAAATCTGATTCTCGAATGAAAGCAGATCTCACACTATTGGAAAAAGTCTTAGGGCCACAAATATGAGGCTCTTCTACAAAGCTTGGAACAATAATTTCGGTACTATCCTGAACTTTATAACTTCCTGTATCTACAAGGCTCAGAAGAATTGAACTTGCGATAAGCAGGGCTACAAAGTAGGCCTTCATAGTGTTGTTAGAAGAACACCGTTCTAAAGGCTTTCAGAAAGATAAAGTCGAGTATTGTTTTAGAGATTCTGGATTTGCCAGCACATCCTTGTTACCTACTTTTCTACCAGTAATAGTTTCCAAAACTGCCTTCTCGACCTTTTTACCACTAATAGTATAGGGTATGTCGTCAACCTCAAAAATATATTTAGGGACATGACGGGGGGTGGTTGCACTTTTTATCAATCCCCTAATATCAGACTCTAATTTTTCATCGAAATCTGTGCCCTTAGTCAATTTAACACAGAGGACCACATCTATATCTCCTTCATTTGGCCTACCAACAACGACTGCATCTACAATCGGTTTCATATTCTCGACAGCGCGATATATCTCAGCTGTTCCTATCCTTACGCCGCCTGGGTTCAAAGTGGTGTCACTTCGGCCATAAATTATCGCACCACCATTATCAGTCATCTCCACGTAGTCACCATGGGTCCAGACCCCCCCAAAATCACCGAAATAGGCTTTCTGATACTTTGAACCATCTTCATCATTCCAGAAACCAAGAGGCATTGAGGGGAACGGTTGTGTACAAACCAATTCACCACTCTGCCCAAAGACCGGTTTTCCATCAGTATCCCAGGATTGAACATCCATTCCCAGTTGAGCACATTGTAACTCGCCCCTATGAACTGGTAAAATGGGTGAACCTGCTAGAAAGCAACCAATAATGTCAGTACCTCCTGATATTGATGCCACCTGAATATCGGAATGGACATTTTCATTGACCCAATCGAATTGCTCCGGGACCAGTGGTGATCCTGTTGATAAAAGAGACCTGAAATTTGATAGGTCTGCTACATTCTCAGGTACTAATTCCGATTTGCTACAGGCTGCCAGAAACTTTGGACTTGTGCCAAAATGTGTGATCCCCGTTCTCTCGGCCATTCTCCACAGAGTTCCTAAGTCCGGATGCCCTGGACTTCCGTCATAGAGTACTATGGTTGCACCTGAGGCCAAGCCCGAAACAAGCCAATTCCACATCATCCAGCCACAGGTTGTGAACCAGAATAATGTGTCTCGCCCCTTCTGTATATCGCACTGTAACTGATGCTCCTTCAGATGCTGAATAAGTGTACCACCCGCACCATGGATTATGGATTTTGGTGGTCCTGTTGTTCCCGATGAGTACATAATGTACAATGGATGATCAAAAGGTAATTGAACAAACTCTGGAACTGTTGCATCATTGGAGACGAGATTTTGATAATTTGTCACCGAAGAATGGTTTAGTTTACACGCAGTGTCCACAAATTCTATAGAAATAATATGGTCAATCGTATCTATAGCTTCCAGGACGCCATTAATCTTGTGCTCCAATGAAAAAATCTTACCATTATAATTGTATCCATTCGCAACTATCATTACTGAAGGCTTGACTTGTCCAAACCGATCAACTACTCCCTGCGATCCAAAATCCGGGGAACATGAGGTCCAGACTGCTCCTGTAGCTGTAGCTGCCAGCATTAGGATTGCTGTCTCTGCACAGTTAGGAACGAAGGCTGCTATTCTGGTTCCTCGAGTCACTCCCATCTCTTTCAATCCATGCTGCGCTGCTGCAACTGACTCGTTCAGCTCCCCAAATGTCAAAATCTTGTCTTTCCGGCCTTCTCCAGTACTGATTATTGCAACCTGATCCTTATTCCCTGCCAGAAGGTTCTCAGCATAATTCAATTCAGAGCCTGAAAACCAGCGCGCCCCTGGCATAGTGGGATTCTCCAAAACCGAATCATAGATCCTGGAATGGATTATCTTTGAAAATTCCCAGAAATGGGACCAAAAATCTTCCATATTCTCTATTGACCAGCGATGTAAGTCAAAATAAGAAGCCGATTCGAGAGGCGACTCTTGAATAAAGTCGTGTAGTAAACTGGACTTGATTCTATCCTCGGATGGACTCCAGACCAGACGACCCATATTGACAGTAATGGACGGTGGTTAATGAATATTAACTAAAGCATCCCGGCCTTTTGAATAATCATCAACTGCTCTGTTGACAACTTTTCGCCTGCCAAAAACTTTGCGAAAAGATCCTCCGCACTGGCAGCACTGGCCTTTTGGTCTGCGACTGAACCTGATCTGCTGTGGGAAGCGGTCATTCGATCTATTTCTTGCATTGCACGCAAATACTCAATGTATTCGTTATGGACCACATCGGCTTTTTCCTTGGCTTTAACAAACATTCTCTGTGCAGAATCAGCCTTTCGGCGTGTGGAACGGTTCAATCTTAAAGAATCTTTCATCTGGTTATGACACGCCTGTGCCTCCTGACGTGATTTCTGCATTTTCTTGCTTAAATCTCTGCGATTACCTTCAACTTCTCTGAATTCATCACGAGCTTCCAGAACTTCAGTGTCTGATTCAATCAGTTCATCATGCTCTTTGATCTTGTTCTGGAGGGAACCAATTTCTTCAACCAGTGCCCTTTCCTTGTCTCTTGTCAAGGGAGTGGTCATTTGCTTGATCTCCAGTTCTTGTATTTGCTTTCTCAACCTAGCAATAGGTGGGAGATTGCGCCCTGAAAAGCGAGCGCGCTTTAATTTCAGAAATTTATCTTTCAGGACTTTTACAGAGTCTGATATATCGCGGCGTTCGTCACGAATCTGGCCTACTTCCACATTAAGGCCGTTTCTACGATCACGGTAAAGATGTACACTATCCATATACTCCTTGGCTTTGAGATTCAACTCATTACGTGAAGCAGCATGAGTCTGTGATTTCAGATTTAATTCATCTCGTTTAACACGTATCTCTTCAGCCAGAATGTGATATGTCTTCCTTTTTTTTCTCAATTCAGAACGTGAAAGTTCCTCAATGTCTTCAAGATCAATCTTTGTTTCCTTTTTATTCTCAGAAACTTCTCCCATTTCTTGATTGGAGGCAACTAATCTCTCAATAAGTTCTGATTTTTTACCCGATACGGGTAGACCTGACTCTTTGAGCTTTGTCTTCAACTCGGCTACTGTCAGACCATCGTAGTCTTGGGCGTTATCTGTAGAGCTTGCGCTATCATCAGAAGGCTTCGAGCCTTCGGCTGCTACAGGGGCTTGGGTTTCCTGTTCGGAATCCATTGAACTTCATATGGGCTTTGAGACCCATGTCAACCTCAACCGAAAAGTGCACCAAGTCCAGACACAGCGTCTTCTTCGCTGACTTCTTCCTCTTCTTCTTCGGCTTCTGCCTCAGCTGGGGCCTCTTCTGAAGATGCGGCGGCGGCAGGTGCGGCACCAGCGGCTGGTGCAGCAACGGCGGCGGTTGCCATAGCTTCCTCAATATCGACTCCTTCTAAAGAAGCGACAAGGGCTTCGGCCCTTGATTTTTCTGCCTTGACGCCTGCTGCCTTCAAGACTTTCTCAACGCTCTTGGCGTTTACCTCAGTTCCTGCGGAATGCAGTAACATTGCTGTATAGACGTATTCCATTTTTTGTCTCCTTATTATCCGAATAAAGCTCTTAGGATACTTCCTCCTCATTTTCATCCCCTTTTTCAGAGGATGACGCTTCTTCCACCGGCTCAGCCTTTGCAGCTACAGTAGTCGCGACTGCATGACCAAGCATCTCTTTCAACTCATCATCGGTACCATCTCCAGCATGCCCGGCGACACCAAGCATCGCACCATGGGCCTTAGCCAGAAGGGCCTTGATTGTTGACTCCGAGGGATATGCAGTCGAGATTGCAACTGCCAAAGCATCGTTATGAGCCTTGGAGAGCAAGGGCTGCATTGTCGCCCCAGTGAAATACCGTGTATTGAATGCCAGATTGAATGCCTGTGCCGTGGCCGATTGAACATGGCCCCGGAACTCATTCAGATCTATGTCAAGTATATCTGATAGAAAGAAATTCTCTCCATCAAATGCGCCCAACAATTGCATTCCTACGGTTATCGGATAAATCTCAAGTTTAGTAAGTGCGGCAGCGACATCGGCACTGATGACTTCACCTTCTTCTACCGCAGTGTGTTTCTTTCGAATCACAACTTTTCCCTTTTCAATAGCTGCAGGAAAACCAGCCTTCTGGAAATCTCCTACAACCGGTCCTGCCGGGAAAGCAGTCGGACCTTTCTCAACCACAATCTTTGAAGTGGCTGTCTCCCCACCCTTTGCCGGAGCCTGTGTCCGTGACTCCATAAGCATCTGGAATATCTTGAATGGACTTTCAGTTGAAGATAGCAAGGCAATCTGGTGAGGTACAAAGATATCAATCACCTGTTCGACTCCCTTCATATTCTTCGAAGCATCTTTCAATGCCAATTTCAAAAGACGATTTCGAGACATTCTCAGCTTCACGCCCATGTCCCTAAGCGAAGATCGCATGGTCAGCATCTGCTTGGCACCGATTCCAGATACATCTACCAGACCTACTACTGGAGCGGACTGCACGAATTCCTGGATATTGGAGACTTCCTTGCGTTTCCAATCTGCAACAATGGCCTTTGGCTTCATCCTAATCTCACCGCCTTGCCCATGCTAGTCTTGACCCATATAGATGCTATGTTATCCGTACCCCGATCAAGATTCGATTCGACTCGTTTCAAGATGGTTTCAAGATTATCAGCTAATTGTTCCCGAGACATAGAAACATTCCCAAAAGGAACATGAAATGTTGGACGGTCCTTGGAACGGACCGGGACCAGGTTTGTCAATCCACTAATTATTCTTCCAATATCTGCCTGCGGAGGTATTGGTCGAGGCATCTTTCCTCTAGGACCTAAAACCACACCAAGACCCTTACCAATACTGGGCATCAATCCAGTCTCGGCAACAAAGAAATCGAAACGATTCGCTAATTTTCTAGCTTCTCTCTTATTTTCGGCAAGCTCATCAATCTCATCAGGAGATATGACTGTATCCACTATCTTCTTGGAAATAACGGCCATTTCACCCTGAGCGAATACCGCAACTCGGGCCGGCCTTCCTCGACCATGAGGAAGTGCCACCTCGGCATTGATTCTCTTCTGGGGATTCTGGAGATCAACATCACGAAGATTTATTGCAACTTCCATAGTCTCTACGAACTTGCGCTCCTTCTTTGTATCGAGAGCATCCGCGATAGCTTGGTTTACCTTATTCGATGCGATGATTTCACCTCCGTAGTAAAGCGAGATTGCATCTCTCCTACGGTATCCTTTCGGACACAGATGCGTATATAAAATTAATTCATAAACGATTTTGAATATTTTTTAAATAGATAGTAGGTCAGTCCCACTGGGTTCAACATTGATAGAGGCCAGGAATGTTATCAAGAAATATGGGGCAGTTACTGCCTTGGACGACTTTACGGTGGATATACCTGAAGGTAAAATCGGAATCCTAGGTCCTAACGGAGCCGGAAAGAGCACCTTTGTCAAGATCGCATTAGGACTGATCAGAACGACCAGTGGAAGTATTACTGTATTGGGAGAGGATCTGGATAGAAACACCGTCGACATACGACGTAAAATTGGTTACATGCCTGAGCACGATTGTATTCCAAACAGTATGACCGGTGTCGAGTTCCTGATAGAGATGGGACTGGTAACTGGCATGAGTCTGCAAAGCGCCACGCAGAGAACTCATGAGATCCTAGGACATCTCATGATGGGTGAGGAGAAATACAGGAAGATTGAGGAATATTCTGGAGGAATGAGGCAGAAAATAAAGCTGGCTCAGGGACTTATTCACGGTCCTGAGGTTATTTTCCTGGATGAACCAACCTCTGGTCTAGACCCGAAAGCCCGGCAGGAAATGCTGGAAACGATAAACGGGCTGACGGAGGTCAGCGGTACCAATGTCCTGCTTAGCACACACATTTTGCAAGATGTGGAAACTGTGTGCGATCATGTGATTATTGTCAATAATGGCAAGTTGCAGATGCAGGAGAACGTAAAGAAACTGATGCAAAGACAAACTGACGTTATCCAAGTCAGAATTGGGGGGTCAACTGAGGATTTTGTAAAACAACTAAAGAAAAGTGGAATCACTGCAACCTCGGGTGGTAGGGGATTGCATGTTCCATATGTAAACGACAAGACATTCGAACAAATCGTCGATTCAGCTGTCAAAAGCAATTGCCAACTTTATGAGATGGAAAGGACCACTGTCACCATGGACAATGTATACCTGGAGGTCGTGGATTGAAAGAAAAGGCACAAGTCTCCGAAAGATTTAGAGAATTCAAGGCAGAACTCACAAGCCGACCGTCAATAGTCATGGGAATGGGATTGAGAGGATTCCTGAGACTGTTAAGTCTAAAGAATCAATGGATCCTCGCGCTTGTAGCCCTAATCTGGCTCTGGACTCTGGGCTTCTATGTTCTATTATCCACAGGTGATTATCCATGCCAGAATCTGGAGTTCTGGGATTCATCAGACTTCAAACGTTGCCAACCCTTAGTCTACTATAACGATTTAGGACTTGGAGGTGTCAGACTTTTCCTAGTAACTCTGGCTGCAATTTCTAGTAGTGGACTAATTGCTAACGATATGACTGATAAGTCATTACACCTTTACCTTTCACGACCAATTAGCAGACTGGATTATCTAATTGCCAGATTCATTCCCGTTTTTCTGCTGCTAATGTGTGTAACCGCTTTACCGAATCTAATTGTATACGTAAATCAATGGGGAGAAGCAGGACTAGAATTTGACTGGATCAAGAACCACAAATGGTTGCTGCTTGATATACTAATTTTAGGTTCCTTCTATTCGGCCTCGTACTCAATAATCGGTCTAACGTTCTCCACTGCAATAAACAGGGAGTCCTGGGCGGCCGGGGCATTTTTCCTATTTGTGTACGGATCTGCAATAATAATCGAGATTTTTTACTTGGTAATGCTTGAATCTGGGGTTGGTGATGACCGGATATTGTTGTTATCTGTAATCCATTTATTGGATATAATTGGTTTCTACATCTTTGGCACTCAGCCTTTCTTTACGGCATTTGGACTTGAAGGAATTGATATTGCGGATATTGAAGTATTTGGCGTATTCATTCTGATAATTGGATCCTGTGGACTATTTGTCAATTGGATGATATCACAGATGGAGGCCAACAAATGAGTGAGATAATCCTGAATCAAGTCACCAAGAACTATGGTAAAGTTCAGGGTATATCCGAAATCTCGATTAATGTAGATCCTGGCCTGACCGGTATCCTAGGGCCAAATGGTGCTGGCAAGTCGACCATGATGAAGATGATTCTGGGTCTGGCAAGGCCATCAATGGGCACTGTGACCGTGATGGGAAAAGATCCCTTTACGGACTGGGAACAAAGGAATAAAATTGGATTTGTACCCGAATTTGACTGCTTCTACGAACATATGTCTGGTCTGGATTATGTTTCCTACTTCTTGAGAATGCACAACTATGAAAAACAAGAAGCTGAAGAGATGGCCAGAGCGTCACTTTCTGAATTGGGTCTGGAAGATTCTATGGAACGTAAAATAAGAACCTATTCCAAGGGAATGCGCCAGAAGACCAAAGTTGCAAGAGCTACTGTGTTTGACCCTGAGATCCTGATTATGGATGAACCATTCCAGGGCGCTGATCCAAGCACTAGACATCTCCTCATGAACAAAATGAAAGAATGGTCAGAGAAAGGTAAGACCATTATGATCTCAAGCCATATACTGCATGATGTGGAGAATCTTACCGATAGAATCATATTGATCAATAATGGCAGGATGCTCGCCTCGGGAGACAGGCACGAGATTCGAAAATTAATGGACCATATCCCAAGACAGATCAAGGTCTCACCAATCGATAAGGCAAATCTTAGAATTCTAGCCAAAAGAATGCTGGATGAAGAGTGGGTAAGGGCTGCCAGGGTAGATGAAGAACAGGGAGAGATACTGCTTGAAACAGACAGGGCCGAGACATTTTACCTGGAACTTCCCAAGATTCTGCAGAAAGAGAAGATAGCTGTAACAAAAATCAATTCTGACGATGATTCTCTGGATTCGCTTTATGACAAGATAGTAGGAGGTTCCCAATGGAAATAAGCAATGTATTTAATCGCTCGAAGAATCTCTTCCCACCCATCCTGAAAGACTGTAGTCAACGTCTTCTGGTAAACCCATTGACTTGGGTCCTTGTCGTAATTATGCTACTACCATGTTTTCTGGGCTTGTGGTTCTACTATGAATTCTCTGATGAAAGGCAATTCGAGGAAGTAGATGGCGAGAAAGTGTACTATGACAATAATGGGGGCTTGCTGCATGTGGAACTGAGAGAAGCATTCCTAAATCTGTCAAGCTTATTCATTGTCAAATTTATTGGTGTATTGCTGGCCATAATGTTCAGCTCAGAGTTGATCAATGAAGAATTCAATCGGAAGACCATGCAAATATTGCGTACCACGCCCATAATGTCCCTGGAGATTATTTTTTACAGATACGTTACAGGGGTTCTATGCATGTTTGGCATATTAGCCTCATCAAGTATAATCATGTACATCGTCATAATGCTGGGTTCGGGGATTCATGGAATAATCGAGGAACTGGAGATTCTCTGGCTGGTCATCAAAATCGTTTTGTTCGAATCTATTGCATTTTTGGGAATATTTTGCTTGATAAGTGCCTATTTCGAAAGACCTTTCCTCCTAGGAATAGTGTATTGGATCATATGGGAAATGATAGTCTCAGGAACCCAATATCAGCAAATAACGGTTTCACACTACTTGGAATCCATCCTATTTGATGGTCTAAAAGATATAGGATGGAGCGTCACTGCCGAGGATTATGGATTGACCAAAATAGTGAACAATGAGGTTGTAAACATAGCTACAGAGCCAATAACCGCTATGTTAGTAATGATTGGAATTGGACTAGGAACCGTGGTATGGGGTGCCCGAGGACTAGGAAATCGCCAATTCTAAAGTTTTATTAAAAGCACAAAATAGGACGAATGCTCATGGCCAAAAGAGATTATTACGAAATTCTGGGAGTATCGAAAGATGCTGACGAGAGAACCATCAAAAAAGCATATCGGAAACTAGCCCGAAAACACCATCCTGATGCCAGCGATGAGAGCCCTGAGGTTGCCGAGGAAAAATTCAAGGAGATCTCCGAGGCTTATGAGGTCTTGGCGGATTCGGAAAAAAGAGGACGTTACGACCGCTTTGGGCATAAGGGTGTTGACTTTGGAGGTGGAGGATTCTCATGGGACCAATTCAGCCATGGGGGAGATGTTTCCGATATCTTTGGACAATTATTCGGAGGAGGACAAAGAGGTGGAATGGGAGATATATTCTCACAATTTTTTGGTGGAGGCCAAAGAGGTCCAGACAATCGGGGAGACGATCTCAGATATGATATCACCATGACTCTGAAAGAGGCCCACAGTGGAATGGAAAAGGAGGTAGAGATACCCCGAAACGGGAATTGTCATAAATGCAGTGGCTCCGGAGCTGCTGAAGGTGGTAGTGCAAAGACTTGCAATACCTGTGGTGGGCAGGGAATGGTCCGAAAAATGGTGAGACGAAGCTTCATTCAGACAATTACTACGGATAATTGTTCAGATTGTAGAGGTTCAGGTAAAATTATAGACAAACCATGTGGGGACTGCCGAGGTTCTGGGATAGTAGCAGTCAAAAAGAAGATAAAACTAAGAATACCTCCTGGAGCTGATGACGGCTTCAGACTCAGAATGAGGGGGCAAGGAAGTGCAGGACCTAATAACGGTCCTAAGGGAGATCTCTACATTGTTGTCAATGTTGAACCCCATAAAATATTCCATAGACAGGACAATGAGATTATACTTGATCTGGAACTGACGCCTGCTCAGGCAGTATTGGGAGACAGCCTGAAGGTTCCAACACTGTCGGGAGATGTGAAATTGAAAATACCGACCGGAACACAATCAGGTGACGTTCTGAGACTGAGAGGAAAAGGTATGCCAGATATTACCAGACCTAGTAGCAAGGGAAGTCAGCATGTTAGAATAACTGTTAAAATGCCCAAACCTAATAGCAAAACCAAGAAAATGTGGGAAGAACTAAGAGAATTGGATAGTGAAAGCCCATCTTTCCTGGATAGAATGAGGGACAAATTTGGCTGAAGACGAAGATATTGAACAGGATAGTGAAGAATACCGCAAGTGGAGACAGGGAGACGACAATGACCAGTATGCATCTTCCAGAACACCGACCGAGACGGGTGCGAGTAGTGGAGAATACAAAATACCTACAAGCACAGATACACCTACCACTTCTCAAGGAAAAGATGGTAGTGAGAAGGTATTCTGGATTGGAATAGCTGTAGCCGTCTTGTTGGTCTTTGGAAGTGGAATAATAGGAATTTTTCTATTCATGTCAAGTGCAGAGGAAGTAGCAAGCTGGCCAACCACGGAAGGAAGTGTATCAGAAACATACTATATTGATGGATGGGTAGAAGAATGTGA
The DNA here is from genome assembly GCA_002506485.1 of Euryarchaeota archaeon UBA136. Taxonomy (GTDB): domain Archaea; phylum Thermoplasmatota; class Poseidoniia; order MGIII; family CG-Epi1; genus CG-Epi1. The sequence goes on from DAXQ01000032.1 coordinate 21,717, forward strand.
CGATGAAAATGATGACGGATACGAGGATGACTGGGAGTGCCATGACGTTTTCTGGTGTAAGATAGATGTAAGCTACAATTTCACTGTAGAAGCGAAAAAATATTTCAGTTCTGAGGAGGGGATAGACGGAAACTATGGTGAAGATACATGCCAGACCGAATTAGAGGGGAAATACGCAGTCAATGGTACCGTAACCGTTCACTATAATCCAGATACGCCTAGTGAGAATTACATAGAGAATCCGCCAAGTTCAGGATTAGCTATGCTTTTTTGCATCATACCTTTCGTCATTATAATCGCGATTGTGATAGCTTTTGCCACCATGGGTAGAATCACCGGTCATTCTGATCCATTCTCACGTGGATTTGCTAATAGAGGATGGAATCGTCGTAGAGGATTTGGTTTTGGAGGTTTCGGAAGAAGAGGTGGGTGGGGTAGAAGTGGTAGAAGATCTGGTGGAGCAAGAAGGAGAACCACCCGTACAAGATCACGAAAACGTTAACGCCCTTAAGAATGAAAATAGATATTGACAAAGATATACGAAAAGCAAAGACTATTCCGTCAAGATTTTACCATAGTCCTAAGATTTACAAAAAACTTAGAAATTTATTTGACAAAAGCTGGCAGTTTATCGATGATACCTCACTGTTGGACAAAAACAATGCTCATCCTGGAATTCTTTTGGATGGGATACTGAATGAACCATATGTATTGACAAAAAAGGATGGGAATATCAAATGTTTGTCAAACGTTTGTACACATCGTGGAAACGTAGTCTGTAATGATTCATGTAACACTAAAACATTGGTATGTGGCTACCACGGAAGGCAATTCGAGATTGATGGGAAAATGAAATTCATGCCTGAATTTGACGGTGTGAAAAATTTTCCAAGCAAAGATGATGATTTACCTGAGATCAGCATGGAAATCTGGAAAAATCTGATATTCGTAATCAATGACAAAAGGTGTGATCTTTCTGAAGTTACCGGTCCAATGATTGAAAGAATGGACTGGCTGCCCATTGATGAGTTCAAATACAAACCAGAATTATCTAGAACTTACAAGGTCAATGCAAATTGGGCCCTGTATTGTGATAATTATCTAGAAGGGTTTCACATACCCTATGTTCACAAAGACTTGAATAAGGAACTTGAATACGAAGACTATTTTACTGAAGGAATTGACAATACTGTTTTACAAATAGGAATTGGAAAAGATGATGAAACTGTTTTTGATTTGCCTAAAGGGCATTCTGATCATGGCAAGAACATAGCTGCATACTATTTCTTTTTGTTTCCTAACATGATGTTCAATTTCTATCCTTGGGGATTGTCGGTAAATGTAGTAAAACCAAAATCCTCTGAATATACAGAAATAGATTATTTCACCTATGTCTGGAAAGAAGAATTGATGGGGAAGGGAGCTGGTGGTGACTTGGACAAAGTAGAACTTGAGGACGGAGAAATAGTTGAGACTGTTCAAAAGGGCATTAAATCAAAAGCATATGACAGAGGCAGATATTCTCCTAAACGCGAGATTGGTGTGCACCATTTCCATTTACTACTGCAAAAATATCTATAATTTTATTGGACTATCCAGCACTGGTATGACGAAGAAAACAAAGACTGAGGGGTCCGGACCCCCCTTAACGACGGCGGAACATCCTGAATTCCATCAATCTATCAACAAAATGTATCGAGCCGGGATACTTCTTTGGCATCTTCAATCTTAGAAACGGGATGGTACCAATTGTACGTCCAATACCAGATAGCAGGAATACAATGAATATAGCACGCCAGGTATAATCCAGATGATCGATTAGACTGAAATCCATTAATCTGTCTATTAGATAAATTGGACCTGAAAAATCTTCGATGTGACCGGCAATGTAACCTCCAGTCAATGCTCCAATGAATGCAGTTACTCCAACACAAGAATTATAATAACTGAAGTAGGATGCCCTCTCCTTATTAGGTGCAAGATCCAGAACCATAGCATTGGATGTTATCAAGAATGCACTGAAACAAGGGCCTAGAATAACAACTTGCAATGCAAGCATGACTCGAATATCAGGAAAAAAAGCGTATATGAATGGTAAAATCGCAAATCCGATTCGGCTCATAATTAGGACCGGTAATGGCCCTACTCGATCTACTAATCGACCCATTATTGGCTGAAATGCCATCTCGGATAGAGCTCCTATCACACTAAAAGCGACAAGAACCATGTTGTCAACTTCTAACACTTTAATCAGAATCATCGCGAATAGAGGCCAGAGCATAGACATGTTCAATACGTAAAATGCCTGAGCAAGGACATAACTCTGGAAAGTGTCTGAATATTCTCTTTTTGCTGTTTCTGTTAAAATCAGGTCCGGTGTCTTGGTAGGATCACGATAAGGTACTCGAATTAGAATCAGACCTCCAAGAAAAGTCGCAAATGCAGCCAGGACAAACAAGAGTCTGAAAGAATCTGGTGAATCGGCTTCGTTAACATAGATCACATAGACAGCAATCAACGAACCTACGAGACCTGCTAAGCCTCCTATCACATTGAATCTACTTAGTGTGCTCCCCCGTTTAGAGGGATTCATCCAATCTCCCTGAAGCGCTGACCAAGTAGGTATGATAATCGATAATGCCAGCGAATATACTACCACTAGAACTATCATCTCGTTTGGAGTCTGGACTTTGGACAACCGGTAGAGCGCCAAAGATGCCAGAATCGAACCTCCAATAATCCAATACGTTCTTACTAATTTCTTATCTGAGATCCAGCCCCACAAAAATTGAAGCGCATTGGGTATGAGGTTCATCAGAGAAGTCATCCATGCAATCTGCTCGAAAGATGCTCCTAACCTCACCGCAAAGTAACTAAGATAGGGCAATGCAGTATCGTTTGCAAACGAGCTGGTAGCATGATATGCATACAATTCAGTTGGAGGATTGATATCTCCCCCATCTTCGTCAGAGTTCACTAGAATCTGAGCCTATAATCTGGGATATAACCTTAAGCGTTAGATTCTCATAAATTACGGACTGTGAAAATCAACCTTTTTATAGAATAATTGTGCGTCTACTGGCAAGTGAGAGGCAAAGATGAATCACGCCTTCAGGAATTCTTGGATAAACCTGAGAAAGCTCTCTGGAGCATCGCTCTGCCAGTTATGGCTGGAATGGCCATACAGACAATGTACTCCATAGTAGATATGCTGTTCATTGGACAGCTTGGTGGGGCATCAATAACTGCTATTGCTTTCAACATGCCACTCTACTTTTTTGTGATGGGTATAACATTCGGTGTTGGAACTGGTGTAACTTCGTCTATAGCGAGGGCTATTGGAGCTGAAGATAAGCGCAAGGCGGATAACTCAGCTGAACATGGAATATTGCTTGGCCTTTTCCTAGGAGTTGTACTAACAATTGGTGGTCTAGCCCTAGGAAAAGACGTCCTTTCTGTACTTGGTGCTCCAGACGAAATGCTTGATGAATCATGGAGTTATCTTAGGGTCACATGTTACGGAATGACCTTCATCATTTTTTCAATTGTATTCCGTTCAATCTTGGCGGGAGAAGGGGATATGAAATTTCCAGTAATGGTTGCTGCAATAGGAACGGTATTGAATATAATTCTGGACCCAATATTTATTTTCAATCTGGAGAGATATGGTGGATTTGGACTGGGACTGGGTGTTGAAGGAGCTGCAGCGGCGACGGTCGTATCACAAATCGTTGTCTTCTCAATCTTTGTTTACATGCTTTTCTGGAAAGATCACGCCTATATCAGCTTCGACCTCCGTAATTTCACATTCTCAACAGGATTGATGAAAGAAATATTGTGGGTAGGAATACCGTCATCGATTTCAATGATAATTATGTCCTTTGGACAAGGTATCTTCAATTATATTTTAGTAGATGGGTACGGTCCCGATGCGGTAGCTGCATACACAATTTCAGGTAGGCTTGACATGCTGATGTTTTTGCCAATAATGGGAATTGCAACAGGTCTCGTAACGACGGTTGGAATGTTTACGGGCGCTAAAAGAATGGATAAAGTAAGGCAAATCATTACCTATGGTATTAGCAGGGCTTTCACAATTGTTGCCATTGCATCACTAATTGTTTTCATTGCGGCACCACATATTATGGGCCTGTTCACAGATGACCCCGAGATTGAGGAAATTGGTATTGGAGCTCTAAGAACACTTTGCTTTGCATATCCCTTCGTAGGCATAGCCATGCCTTGTGGAAGAATTATGCAGGGATTAGGACAAGGACTGCCGGTTCTAGTCATTACAGCTCTGAGAGTTCTACTGATTTCAGCACCGTTGGCTTACTACTTTGCAAATAATGACTATGATCTTGTTTGGATCTGGTACTCAATTGCAATCTCAATTGGAGTGTCTGCAGTAGTGGGACCAATATGGGTGTGGAAAACAGTAAACACTATCGAAAGTCAATCAACGGCCTAACGGTTCGTAGAGAATTTCATAACCAGAGGATGAGATTTCAATATCTGATATTTTGTTCAAAACAATGTCTACTTCCTGAGAACTAACACAATAACCTTCGTGATTATTCAACTTGTGCTTGGCTTCCTTACCTGATTCAATTCTAACCTTGATAAATTCTAAATGTCTGTCCAATCTTTCTTCAACATAATTGTTGTAAAAATCACGGGATTCGGTTATCTCCTTATCTATCAATTCTGAAAGGGTATCATCTCTCTCAAAACCAATTGAATTTCTCTCCGAACAAATGGCTGCCTTAGTTGTAGTTCCAGTACCTAAAAATGGATCCAGAACGAGATCATTCTTGACAGAAAACATGTTTATCAGACGCGCTGCCAATTCAAACGGATAGGCTGCACTGCGTTCCCTTGACACATCTATACGCTGTATTTTACCATGGACATCAAACCAGGTGTCCGAGAACCACTTGTTTCTTTCTTCCCAGAAGAAAGCGCTCGAATTTCTATTAGATTTGGATTCGGGACTATCAAAGATACGCCTGGGACCCTTTCGCAAGATCAAGATGTGCTCGTGTTCAAGCGTGACATGTGAACCAACGGGGTACATTCCAGATCCCATGAATTTGTTTGGAGCATTGGTTGACTTTCGCCAAATTATGGATGGTAAGGATTCAAAACCAATTGATAAACAGAAATTGAGAATCCTGGAGTGAGAATTGTAAAGCTTGAACACGCCTTCAAATGTCCTCGTGGAATCCCCAATATTTATACACGCAAGACCTCCATTCTTCAGAACACGATAAACTGAATTCCATGTCTTGTCCAATTGTTTGTGCATAAGCTCAAAGGCATCGTCATAATTTCCATCTTCCATCAAATGCGATATATCTTCATCTAATTCACCAAACATTTCGTCCCACATGGCAACCATCGGGTAAGGTGGTGAAGTAACAACCAAGTCCACAAATTCATCCTCAATTCCAGATAATTCAGAAGAATCATCATAGACTATTCTATGAGTCGTAGACATTGAAAACTCTAGCTAGTGCTAGATATTAAGATATGTCTAAACCTAATGTTCTTACAATCAGTAATATCGCAAGCATAAGCAGAACCGTACCGATTGAACGATCAATAATGATTGCATTTGCTCTTAATTTGTCCACGATAGAAGTACCTGCTAAAACCATAGCCACTAGAACATACCAAGTTATGTCTATAATTCCGGCCACAATGGCCATGATGAAACGTTCGGGATTGCTCATCTCTGGATCTATGAATTGACTGAAGACCGCTACCAGAAATACTAGGATTTTAGGATTTAGAAAAGCTATCATGAATCCCTCAGCAAAACCCTTACGACCTTGACTTTCATGTTCTTCTACCGGTCCTGAGGAATGATGAGTCAACATATTGTAGGCCAACCATAGAAGAACTGCAGCTCCAGCCCACTGCAACAGATTGAAAACATTTTCATTGGCCAAAAGAAGCGCTGAAAGGCCCATGATAGCTAGCAGAGCATATATTCCAAATCCAATACCATGCCCTATTCCAGTCATTACTCCTTGTGTACGTCCTCCAGAAATGGTGTTCCTTAGAACCACTGCCAAACTAGGACCCGGTGACATTGCACCCATGGCACAAACTAATGACATTCCTATGAGGGATGTAGTAAAATCCATGTATTGTGAAGAATTAGTGTCGTTTAAACCTTACTATTGTAGAACCAAGGCCATTATCACTCAATTTCAGTGCTGGAACTTCAGGGTATACTATCTCAATATCATTTCGAAGACCCTCATATTGCTGAATATAATCCTTGATAGCCGTGCCAAGATTGTGGCCATGTATCAACTCAACACTGGAAATAGCATTGCTCCAAGCCTCAGCAACCACAACTTGGGCACTAATCTTGGCTTCGGACAAAGGTAGACCATGAAGATCAACCTTCATTCGCTTTAGATTCCTAATATTTCCTTGGTCTTTGAGGGGTTGTCGGTGGTAAGAGCTATATCTGCCATATCCTGTTCCATCTTCATAATATACAAAGAAACAATGTTTACGCCAGAATCGCTCAGTTTTGTGGCCATTTCAGCGAGGGCACCAGGTTTATTGGACAATGATGTGATTATTAGTTCATTAGTCTCAAACTTACGACCCATCGATTCCAAAACCTTGGATGTGGCCTCTTCATCATCTGTAACCATTGTTACAGAAGCACTAGAGCGCCCCATACCAACACAACCAAGTATGTTGATTCCTTCGTCACCAACAGCTGAAGCTACTGTGGCCAGCTCACCGGGTTTATCTGTTAAAGACACATTGAATTCCAGCATAATGTTTCCCTGTCAAAGGTGTATATAACCATTATGTTTTTGGAATCCGGTCAGCTA
>DAXQ01000070.1 GCA_002506485.1 Euryarchaeota archaeon UBA136
GTTAATATTACTGTGTTTAATGAAGAAGATATCACTTATCCTTATCTAGAAATAATAATGCCTAAAGAAGAATTCTACAATTCCAGAATTAATATTGAAGTAGAAGCCACAGATCCCGATGGGATGTCTACTGTCCAATACAGAATTGACAATGGGTCGTGGAGGACACTGGATACTCATGACTCCGATATTTTCACCAGTGCATGGACTCCTTTTGGGGATGGATGGCATTGGCTGGATGTCAAAGCAGAGGATAGTCAAGGATATATAACTGAACGGGCAATTAGATTTGAAACAGACAGTACTCCCCCCTTCATTGTACTAGCCTCAATTACAGATGATATTTCAGCCATAGCTCAATTTAATTTAAATGTTCAGGATTATAGTAGTATATTTTCCCTCAAATACAGAATAAATGGAGAAGATTGGATTAATCTGGATAATGCTGTCGAAAGTGTAGATTTCACATGGGATTCAACTAAGTATGATGATGGTGAATGTCTTATGGAAATCGAATGTATTGACAGATGGGGGGGCGTTAGTACACTTTATCGGAATCTGGATGTTAAAAATAAGGGATTGATCTATTCAGTAGCACCCTCTAATGTGGATACGGGAGTTGTAACTAAAGTTAGTGCCATCATAGACTACGAGAATCCGGAGTCAGTTTCAATGATTATAGCCAAAACTGCTGAAGGGGTTCTAGCAGATGGCCAGAAAATTCCTATGTATAAAGAAGGCAATTACTATTACGGTGATTTATTCTTTGAACATGAGGGATTCTATATCTACAGTATTGAAGTTGACACGGGACATGGAAAATTGTCCTCGTATGAACAGACAATAATGGTCTCTGCCCAACAGGAGATTGTGGAAAGTAGTGAGGAAAATATGTTGAGTGGACCGGGGGTGCTGCCTATCATGTTCTTGATTTGTTTTATAGCACTGAGAAGAAGAGTTTAGTTTTTTCGAAGAACCTTAGATAAGAACAAAGCTAAGTCTGTAGGAAGAAAACCTGATCCTATCTCTTCATAACAAATTTCACCTGCTTTTCCAAGGCTATAGGCTGCTAAACGTGCTGATTCGAAAGCAGTCAGACCTTTAGCCATTAACGCCCCGCAAACACCAGCTAGAACGTCTCCGGTGCCGCCTACGGCCATCCTTGGATGTCCTGAACTATTCTCCTTCATGAGGTTGCCATCGGTAATTATGTCAACTTCTCCTTTTATTAACATAGTTGCTCCTTTTCTTGATGCGTATTTTACCAAGTCCTCGGGCCTTGAACTGGGTGTCAAACGTTTCAGTTCACCCCTGTGTGGCGTCAGCAGAATATTTGGATGTTTGAAATTAAAATCGAAAATAGCGTCTGCATCCAATACAATATTATTGCAATTTTTAACAAGTTCAATAATAGCATTCTGAGTCTGTTCCTGTTTTCCGATACCTGGCCCAACGACAATTGCATCAAATTCCGAGGTTTTCCCTAATATAAATTCCAAATGTTCTTCAGTAATTATCTCCCCAGGGAGTTTGTGTACAATAAGTTCAGGAATAAAGCCGGAAACATGATCATATGAGCTAGCTGGAACAAAAACATGAACTAGATCAATGCCGGCCCTATAAGCTCCCAATGCCGCTAGAGCAGGTGCCCCTGAATATGGCCCACCACCTATTATTCCAACTTTTCCATTCTGTCCTTTATGCTTCTTGCTATCGAATTCAGGATATAGCAGCAATTCACCAGGTCCCGTTCTCTGGTCTATATAATCAGGGAAACCCACGTCATGCAAAATTATAGTTCCGCTATTTTCTTCATTCATTTCTACTTTGTAATCATGAAAAGTAATAGTAACATTAGGAGTAATTGCACACCTGCTTCCAATACCTGAAGGCACATCTGCTGAGATAATGTTCTCAAAAGAATTCATAACCTCAATATATTTGTCAAAAGGTGGACGTGGTTCTCCTTTGATGCCTGAACCTAGTAAACAATCGACCAGAAGATCTGCTTTACCTTTGTATTCTTCCAATTCCGAGATGTTTTTTATCATTAATCCTAATTCAAGAAATTTTTTCTTTGCAATAAGTGATGTAGGAGTAGATGACTGAAAAATAGTTACATTAAATCCTTTTCCAAGTAAAATGGATGAAGCCACATACCCATCACCACCATTATTCCCATTACCACATACAAAAACTATCTTTGCATTCTTCTTGTAATTCTTATAGATATAATCTGCAATCCCAACTCCAGCATTATCCATCAATTTGGATAAATCGACGTCATAATACAAAGCGTTCCGATCTAATATCTGAAATTCAACTAATTTTCTCATAATATTGTGAGTTCATAGATAAATAGGATGAAGAATCCAAATAGAATGCTCCCACTGAGCCTACCAAAAGGTACACGGATTAATCCTAAGGTTGCTACAGTAATAAGTATCAATAAAGGTAGAGTAACATCTAAGACCCACTGTTCAACTTTAATCGCATTAATCATCGCTAAAACTCCCATCACCAGGAAGATATTTGCAATATTAGATCCAATAACATTACCTATAGCAATTTCCTTATGGCCCATGCGAGCCGCAGATACCGTTCCAGCAAGTTCTGGAAGGCTAGT
>DAXQ01000082.1 GCA_002506485.1 Euryarchaeota archaeon UBA136
AACGGTCAAGCTGTGCGTCAGGTAAAGGGTAGGTCCCTTCCGATTCTATGGGATTCTGGGTTGCCAGAACCACGAAAGGTTCAGGAAGCATGTGCGTGTCTCCTTCGATTGTAACTTGATGTTCCTGCATTGCTTCAAGAAGAGCAGCTTGGGTCTTCGGAGGTGCTCTGTTAATCTCATCTGCCAATAATAAGTTACAGAACAAAGGTCCTTTCCGGAATTGGAATTTCAGATCTTTTTGATTCCAAATATAGATGCCAGTTATGTCTGCAGGAAGTAAATCTGGAGTGAATTGCACTCGTTTAAAGTTTATTCCCAGAGTTTCCGCAAACGTATTAGACAACAAGGTTTTGGCCAGTCCGGGATTATCCTCGAACAGAGTATTTCCTCCAGCTAGGATACCCACTGCACAGAGATCTAGAACCGGTCTTTTACCCATCACGACTTGCTCGACTTCACCAAGTACGGCATGCATCAAATCGTGTGTTTCTTGTAAAGAAGGCTCCATGACGTAGGTTTGTACTGCATCACTTTGCTCTTCAGTCTCGTTTTCTTCTGGCTTTTCTTCTTCTTTGTCTTCTTTCTTTTTTCCAAATAGGCTCATTTTTTCCACCCTCTAATGGCTTTTTCGACCACATTTAAGGTCATATTCTTTTCATTGTCTATAATGAATCTAATCAATACTGGGTCCTTCAACATTTCCTCCAATTTTGAAGGCGGCAGCATTTCGAATTCCTCTCGTGAGAAACCATTTGCGATCCGTAATTTATCAACGAATACCTCCTTTATGGTTTCTGGATGAGTATAATGTGCGTGCGGCACTCTAAATCGGGATAGTCTTCCTTCATATATGTTAAACAAATGTCTCCAGGGTTTTGGATTTTCTACCCTCATCATTGCTAACTGTAGCAATAGAATTATAGAACCTAGAAAAATTATCCCTAATGTCTCACTACTGCTTACATAACCTAAAACACCAAAAAGCTGTACATAAATCAGGGAAATTAAATCAGATTGGATGTGTCTACTCTCATCAAAAATTATTGTCTGTTTCTCACCGTCACTGAGGTATTCTATCATTGATAATATGAATTCCTGATTATCTAATTGATTATAGTATTGATTTGTGAATATACTAGTGTCAGATATGAAGATTACTTTTCCACTCCCTACACTTGTCTCGGCTATAACTTCAATACCGTAAGACACATTATCCCGATGTGTGCTTTCTCCACTCCCCCCTTCATTATCCTGGTTAAGGTCTACGAATCCCTGCTGACTGGACCATGCAAGGCCCTCTGCCGAACCAGATTTTACAATCAGTGCTCCAGGAGAATTCATCATCAACTGACCATTGAACCCTATCCTATCTATTTCGGCATCTATGATTACAATGGAATTATTTTTGGGATGGATGGCTTCGTTCCAATGATTTGAATCGTAAAGTCTGGCCGGCTTACATTTAGGGCTATTCCCAGCAAATCCCAGTGAATCTGCTACGCCACCTACCAGAGTACTACTGGTTGTTGGTTGGCATCCCTCCTGTACAATGTTTGGCCTTAATTGGATACCAATGTCCAAGCTTCCCATATCTCCGTAAAATGCAGAATTACCATAACCTGAATCATCGGCAATTATCACCTTACCACCTGATTTTACAAAGTCGTAAATTGCCATTGAGTCATATTCACTGTACATCCTTTCTACGCCAATAATAACCAGAATAGTTTCATTACTGTTGATTGTAGGATCTGTGGAATTCTTCTCAACTTCAGCAATCTTATTGATTATAGCCGGTCTTGATACAATGGTCTTGATTTCGTGTTTTCCATCGCCTTCCTGGTTTATATCGTTAGCAAATTGAGAGATATCATTCCAATCATCATCATAGGCAGATAGTTGGGAAGGATTCTTGGCATGGGTTATCAGAACAGGATATACCACTGTAATCATCATTAGAATAATGAAGAGTGCGAAAAGCTTGGTTCCATACTCTTTCCAGAATTGTCTTCTCATTTTTACTTCCTCATCCCAAATATATTGGTAAATCTTGAGATTTTCCCGCTTTTTAGGCCCTGATTCAAATCCATCTCGACTTGATATAGATTGTTTATTGCCTCTACACACCAGATGTTGTAGGATCCGTCAATCATTTCCATTCCGAATTCATCAACAATCTTAGGCTTGATTCCACTATATCTTGCGATCTCGAAAAGTGAGGTCAAAAGTTTGACGCTGTGGTCAGGGATAGGCAATGCACCACCCATTACCTCTGTAAATTCTCTGACTGTCTGGGTTCTGGTTTTGATGAACCCATATCTCCTTAGAATGTTTAGCAATTGGTGATATGATTTGATAATAATCTGTCTATAATCCTCATCCTTGTTCAGTTCTTTTTGCATCTGCTTGATGAGGTTACGCACCTCATACTTGTGCCTCTGTGTCCAGTAGAGATAATATCCTGTTAGCAAAAGGGCGGCTGGAATCCCGATGAACAAGGGGATATACTTTTCCAGGTCAATGGGTTCGTCTGCTTCGGGAGACTTGGTTATGGTTATAGCTACATCGGTCGATGTAAATTCCGCTTCCTGTGGCGTATCATAGAATGCATCAAGCGGCCCTCCTGCGAAGGAAGCAGACACCATTACGCTAGTTCCATTATGAGGGAATACAAAACTGAAATGCGCAAAACCGTTTGCGTCCGTTTCAAGTTCATGTGTCTCCTTCGCATCTATTTCAATTCCTTTGCCATAGTACATTGTGACTTCAACAAATGCGTCAGCGAATGGTAGTGGAGTTCCATCATCCTCCTGTATCCACAAGGAGACATTCACAGTGTCGCCCGGGAATACGTTTGCAGGCTCAAAATCAAATT
>DAXQ01000055.1 GCA_002506485.1 Euryarchaeota archaeon UBA136
TAGCAAGGTCAAATTTCATTTGATGTGTGAGGATATATTAATACATCTCCAAAGTCGAGAGGATTTCCCTTACAGGGCATCAAAAGAATTAGATAGGCATTTAGGTAGTGCCAACTATGTGATTAATTGGAGTTGTTGGATGAACTACTGCACAACCCATGAACTCTGGAAGTCCAGTCTCTTTTTATAATAATCCAGTGAGTTCGCTTTACATGACGCCAGTTCTGGCTCTCTAAGAACGTCGAACTCCTTATCATCGAGGATTGCCAATCGAACACAGAAGTCCTCATAGTCACCAAGCATCCTGTTCTTCAATGTAAAGTTAATTTCGCTGATAAAGGTAGCGATTGTGCGTCCCCTGTATGTGCTCAGACCATAATCATTAATCTCTACATTGAACTCATCCAACTCCCATTTCTCTTTCAATTTTGTCTCCATCAGACTCACCAATTGAGGATATGAAGTCAACATCGGACCATCGTTATTGGGATATTTATCGAACAATAGTTTGGCTTCCTTTTCTACCACTTGAATGTGTGCCTCGACCACGTTTCTATAAAGATTGCGTAGCCTTTTTTGTTCTTCCGCCTTCAATATGCCATCGGCTTTAAGCCGCTCTTGTTCAAGCAGTTTCTGTTTTTCTAGTTCCTCCTTGGTCTTTTGAACATCCATAAGTGTTTGTTGTTGTTTGTCCGCTTGTCTTTGCTGTTCCAGGTCTATCTGTTTATTGGAATACCAAATAGGTAAGAGGTCGTATTTGGTTCTGGATTTTTCAAACGCATTCAAAAGATTGGCTAGAGACTCTTCCCCGGCGTAAATAAATCCACAACGTCCACGTTGCACATTAACAAAAGTGTCTGCAACATTGTTAAATGAGACTCTTCCAACGGATTTCCCGTAGCCCATCCGAGTAAATTCATTGGACAATAGATTCATAATGCTTTTATGAGCCAAGGTGTTTTCGACGTCAGTACAGAGCGTAGTATTGTCATTATCGATAATCAGAGAGCCAAAACCAATAACCGTTTCATTGCTGACGCCTTCCTTGATATTGGCGGACTTCATTTCACGCAATGTAAAATCCTTCTTCTGTTCTTCTTTTGCCACCGTTCCATATAGCTGCAGATGGTTTGAGGCAATGGCAGCCGTCAACGAAGCAAGGTAACTCTTATCTTCCCGAAGCAAGGCATCTTTTTCAAAAAAGACGAGGTCATGTTTTAATAGGTTGTTTTGATTGCATTCAAAACCCTTGTCCCGCACCAGGTATTCTCTGTTCGAGACCTTATCGTATAGATAATATTTCAAATCATTTTTGATGACCTGCGATTGATAAAAACAGGCTATAGCCTCGTCTTTTTCAAACACCACATCACCCTCTAGATTCAAAAGCGCATTGGGGGCTCGACCCGATAGATTGACAAGAGCGATAAAGTCAAACTTGCCAGCTTTCTTAATAAAATCAAAATTGACAAGTTCGATGGCATCAATCTTGCTTGCAGTGACGCTCGCTGCCTCCTTATCAGTTGCAGACAATGACTTTACAAACTGCAGATAATCTTTATTGAGGTTATTTTTAGCTATGAACCCTTCGAGTTGATTGTTTGCCTTAGTGAGCGCTCCCAAATTCTGTTCTGCAAGCGATGCTTCGCCAAACTTAATTTTATCAATGACGGTCTGGGCAATACTAGAGGTAATATTATTCTGGATATAAAACCTCAGATAGGCATTGATATTTTTCAACTTCTGGTTCTGAAGGGCGATTTCATTGAGCATCACTTTTTGCCTTTCGTCATTTCTTGATTCATGGTAGTCAAGGAACTCTTGTGATGAAGAGGTGAAGTTTTTTAATTTGGCAAAATTCTTCTCTAGGACCTGATTCCATTCTCCAGTCAGTATTGCTTTATTAGCACTCACTAAACCGACTATTTCAGTGATATCGTAAACTGCGCTGTTGTTTTTGAGGAATGCTACCAAATCATTAATATAATCCTGAGCTTCCCTTTGCGCCTCATCATACATCGTCGCCCTGGTTGTTTCATCGCCGACAATCGCCACCTGCGGGACTGACTCAACCGAGGTTACGTCTCCCTTTGGTTGCGTTAAAGACTGCTCAGCAGAGGAGGACTGGGCGAATTGCTTGTAGTCCGGGAGAAGCTTGACCTGTACAAGATAGCTGTGTAATTTTTCAAGTGTTGAATTGAGTCTTGCTATATCTTTTGAGGTCAATTCTTCTTCTGCGAAGTTTATATTCTGCAGTAGCCCCGGGGCAAGTTCAGTGGTGATATTATTTTGCAAGTAAGCAGTGAAGTAGCTAATGTATTTCTTTATTTCGTTCTCTGTAGCGGTTAATCTAATCAAAGCCTGTTTTTCACGGAGCACGTTTTGCTCGTCAACAAAGCTTAAGAATTCTTTCGATGTCCGGGCATACTTTTGCAACAGTTTGAAGGCATCCTGTTCTTTATCAGACCACCTGCCATCTAGTACATTCTTATTGACCACCATCAAACTGGAGATATTTAAAATATCAAAGGTGTTGGGATAGAGCTTGATGTATTCCAGGAGGTCGTTAATATAAATCTGCGCTGCTTTCATCTCCGCGGTATTTACACAGCTGCCGGCGGTTTTGGTATAACCTGCATCACAAGCCCAGCCAGTACCTGAGGCATGGGCGTTGGCAGG
>DAXQ01000072.1 GCA_002506485.1 Euryarchaeota archaeon UBA136
TGCTTTAATGAAGGTCTTTGATGTTCTAAAAGAAGAAAGGGAATGGTTGTCTCAATTTGAACCAGCTTACCGCTACAAGACTCCTGTGAAAACTGGAAAGGAATCAGATGATCGACCGATCTTTGCAGAATTTGTCTCCTCTGGAAAAGGAGAGATGCTGCACCCCTATTTTGGGGATATCTCTCTACACCTATCAGAAACCTATCCGTTTCACCCCGGACTATTGCAAGATGATATTGGAGGGTGGAAAATGCAGGGATGGGATGTTGAAAGGGTCAGAACGATACTGAATTATCAATTTGGCAAAGGTATGGGAGAGGGTCTCACAAATGGTGATGTTGAACTTGTCACCAGCAGGAAAACGAAACGGCTCCGAAACCTTATGCTTGATGGAAAACATCTGGCTTCCCTTTCCCACAGAAGAGGAATGTTCATCCTTCAAGAACATGGAGCTCGATTGATAAAAGAACATTCAAAGTTCCCAGAATTCCGCGTTGTAATTGATCCTGAAACTGCTTCTTTCAATCGTGATGGTAAGAGCGTTTTCTGCAAATTTATCAAAGATATGGACAAAAATCTAAGGTGCATGGATGAGTGTGTTGTCGTGACGCCAGATGATGAACTGGTAGCATTCGGGAAATTGATTGTTTCACCAAAGGAAATAGAATTAGGGCAGCAGGGAATGGCTGTCAGGGTCAGAGGTGGCATACCTGACCAGTAGACGTCGCAAGTTTCTTTAATTGAAGGCGTATTGTTCAATACTATGCAAAACAAGGTGGTGGTGCTCGGAATTGTTTTTCTCTTGTTCTCCAGTGTCGGAGCGGCAGGTTCACCTACCGAAGATAATGAAATTAGTGAGGATAATTGGTGGGACGTATATTCCAGAGATAAAAACCACGATGGGATTTCCGATTTCTTAATCTGGAAATTACAGCAGAGTGACCGTTTCTTTGATGCTGGGGAAGCCCGTGTATTTGTCAGATATGACCATCACCCAACCGATGATGATGTTCAGAGGTTGGAGAAGAATGGAATCGAAGTGACTTTCCGTGCTCAATACATCGACCTAATCGGCACCACAATGCCTCGGGATGTCATCACGGAGGTTGCAGATTGGGAAGGTGTAGTTATGCTGGATGATATTGGAAAGGCAGAGCCGCATATGCATGAGGCAGTGCCTGCATTGGGAGTAGATGATGTTTGGAAAAATCATGGTATTTTTGGCGAAGGTGTTTCAATTGCCATAGTAGATACGGGTGTCGATAATTCTCACGTTGGCCTGGACGACATGGACGATAATCAGTTTACAAATGATCTGAAAGTTGCTGCTTATTATGATGCTGGGCAAGACGCAATTATTTGCTCCGAAAATGGACTTGATGGTACAATGCCTTGCTACCCTGGCCAATCTCTTGATAGTGGCACCCACGGAACCCATGTGGCTGGAATAGCTGCAGGTACTGGGGACGGTGAAACTGCTCCTGACGGAACCCCGTATATCGGTGTGGCTCCCAAAGCTCATTTGGTAAATGTTCTATCTTGCTGTGACGGAGATATTGAAGACATCATCAGAGGAGTTGAATGGACTATTGAATTTCAAAAATTCGTCCAGCCGCACATTCGTGTGATGACCTCGAGCTTAGGTGAACAGCAGGTTGAATTTCATATTGATAATGATGGTAGTTCTGCCTGGAGTCAAGCCGTTGATGCGGCTGTGGAATCGGGGCTTGTAGTTACTTTAAGTGCTGGAAACGAATTTGGCTCGCTTACGGTTGCTGGTTGTAATACCATTGACTCACCTGGTGATTCAAGATTACCCATAACTGTTGCTTCACTTGATAAGGATTTGAGTCTGGCGCCCTATAGCTCAAGAGGCTATACCTCAGACGGGAGGGTCAAACCAGATGTTGCTGCAATTGGTAGCAACATAATGGCGCCAAACCAGGGAACTGGAACCGGTTACACTTCCAAAAGCGGAACCAGTATGGCAACGCCATTGATGGCAGGAATAGTAGCACTGACCTTAGAAGCAAACCCGGACTTGACGCCTGCAGAGGTGAAAGATACTCTAGTTGGTGGGTATGCTATCGAGAGAGAAATTGAAAATGACGCTATTGATGCTGCATCAAATAATTGTTCACTTTTAGAGACCAGGCCCGATAATGAATATGGATATGGGCAAGCTGACCCTCTGACTTTCGTTGAGATCGGGGGAATGATTGACCCCGAGATTTCTGTGAATTGGAGTTTGAGTTATGTCGAAGGTGAGTTTAACGGAACGGCCATCCTCCTGAAACCAGAGATCTACAATGGTTCGGTTTTGAAAGGGACTGCCCAGACTGCAAACAAACCAGCGATTGGTGTCCAAGTGAGGTTTGGTGCAAGTGAATGGTACACTGCTACAGACACTTCAACACAAAGAAATTGGGCTAATTGGCAAATCTCCGTTCCTGAAGAAATTGTGAAAGGGAATCAGACACTCTCTGCCAGACTGGTGTTGGCGTCTGGAGATATGTCTGCTGTGAATAGTTTCTCAGTTGTTCTTTTGGATGATTTTGGTTCGACACTATTGGTCCCGCAAGGTGGGATTAATCTTAGCGGATTGATATTCGCTCCATTCATTATAGTCGCGATGTTGATGACTGCCTACATCTTTAGGCAGCCTAGAAGATCTGAAAGTAATGTAGAGGTGGAGGCATCTGGGGCCGATGAAATTGTTTGGGACGGCGACGCCTTACCAGATCAACTGAGCCTGACTACTGACTGGAATACCAGAGCCCTAAGTCTATGTGCACTGTACACTGCTCAAGGGATACCATCAGGTTTCATCTCTTTTACTTTAATCGCATATCTTGCTGAACAAGGATACAGCGCTGCCGCAATTGGAAATATGCTGTTCTGGGTCTATTTGCCTTGGGTCTTCAAGTTCCTCTGGGGTCCTTTTGTTGATAATTATCACTATTTACCTATGGGGAGACGTAGGCCTTGGATTCTTAGTGCACAGTCTGGTATGGTAGCTACTGTCGTGATTATTGCATTAGTGCCCGGTATTGAGAGTAAAGTCACGTTATTGACTGCATTGTTATTCTTCCACAACTGTTTTGCATCTCTACAGGACGTCGCTGTGGATGGATTAGCTGTTGACATTTTGAATCCTGAGGAATTTGGAAAAATTAATGGATTTATGTTTGGAGCGAAACGTTTTGGTACCATGGTCGGTGGTGCTGGTATCGGATTTTTGATGGGGAAGTACTCTTCCATTGGAATTGCTGGTGGGCTGTTTTTGACCGTGCCGCTGCTATTATTGATTATGTGTCTTCCTGCATTTATCAGAGAAAGGCCAGGGGAGAAATTATTCCCATGGAGTGACGGAAAATCCATTGTTAAGCCAAGTAAACCTACAAAGAAAACTGTGAAAGTTAGTAAAGGAACTATAAGAAAAGTAAAAGGTGGTTCTATTGATTCTTCTGACAAAGCAAAAGCTATCGCGGTGGATTTTGCACTTTGGGCTTTTCTGTTTTTCTTCTTACTATTAACTATTGGAGATGTTATTGGTCTGCTTGGAAGTGTGATCGTAGCTGTCGTATGTGCTGGTCTTTGGTATTTCAATTTTTATTTTAAACCAGAAGAGGAATGGAACTCATTTGGAATGCAGTTTTATGACTTGGTGCCGGTGCAAAGCGACATTGTCAAGGCTCTTTCTCTCAAGGCACCAATGATTGGCGTTCTGTTAGCAATGCTAACCTACTTCTGGGAATTCCTGATACCTGTATTGAACGTTCTTTTCATTCAGCAACTGGGGTGGACGGATACTGAATATGTACTTGTTACGGGCGGTTCTGCTGTTGTTGCTGGAATTCTTGGAACGCTCATGGGAGGAATTATTGCAGATCGGTACGGTGCGCGCCGTATTGCCAGTTTATTTTCTATTCTTACCGGCCTGTCCATCTTTACCATAGCACTAGCCGAACCATTATGGGAGAATAGAACTGTCATGACATGGTTGGTCATCATTTATCCTTTCTTTGGAGCTGCGATGGGCATTTCCCTGATTTCATTATTCATGAACGTGACCTGGCCAAAGGTCGGAGCTACGCAATTCACATTGTATATGGCTCTTCTGAACTTTGGGGCGTTATTCGGCCTTAAAATGGCTGGATACTTCGAAGAGAATTTTACCTTTACTACCACAATTATGATTGGTGGAACTTGTCAATTGATGATTGCGTTTGTCTTGCCCTATATAGATCCCGGGCAGACACGCCGTGAATTAGGCAACGAATTCTAGCGGTAAGCCTTAAGTCGGGGGCTTTCTGGAAGTTCGCCTTGGAGACAGGGCAGACCCACCAAAGAACAAAACAACCACAGTATT
>DAXQ01000040.1 GCA_002506485.1 Euryarchaeota archaeon UBA136
CTCCAACAGTGCGGCCTGAGTTTTGGGAGGAGCACGATTTATCTCATCGGCTAATAGAATGTTACAAAATATAGGCCCTTTCCTGAATGTGAACTTGTTCTTCTCGGGATCATAGAAATAAGATCCGGTAATATCAGCTGGGAGCAAATCTGGTGTAAATTGAATTCTCTTGAATTCACAGCCTAAGGTATCGGCCAGTGTGTTCGACATCAAGGTCTTGGCTAGGCCAGGATAATCCTCGAATAGAATATTGCCGTTAGCTAGGACACCAGCCATAAGTATCTCAATTGTCTGTTCCTTGCCAAGAACTACATTGGATATTTCATCAGTAATTACTTTGGCTGATTTATTCGTCTTATCAATTAGTTCACCAGCCTTTGTTTTCTTTTTGTCTTCTGTCAAATTACCACGCACTCAATTTTTGAGCAATGTTCTTAAGGTCATTTGACCTTATTTGTTTAGGTGCACCAACAAGCACCTTAAAATCATCATCTAAGGGTATATTATAACTATTAAGCAGATCCGGGAGCATAGATATTCGTTCTTTTCGAGACTTGTCGTCAAATTCATAAATCTGATATCTTAGACGTAAACGTTCCAGAAATACTTCTTGAAGAACAAGAATACCATTATCCAGATTATGTCCATAGGAACGGAATGGGCGTGGTTTACGAATATCAAATATATGGAACAGGCGCCTGGGTTCTGGCTGGCGCAAGGACATGGCCATTGTAAGAATAATAACTGCAACCAGAACATTCAGTCTTATAATCTGAAGTACCAATGTATCCCCAGAAAGCAAGAAGTAGAAACCTAAAGCAGCCTGAAACAAACTGGCTCCAAATGATTCCTGTGTATGCCGTGATTCATCGAAAAGGACCTCGCCATCAGTTCCAATAATCGATTCCACCAAAGCTATCAGAAAAAACGAATTCTGATTCTCATTCCACATATGATTGATTCCTAAACTGGAATCCGAGATGAAAATGGCTGAACCAAGAGCTTCACCCTTCTCCGAGCGTAAATCACATTTCACACCAAGCTGAAATCCTGAAAGAGGTGCGGCCTCGTCATTGGGTGTTATGGCACCATCGTCGTCCGAGTCAATCCACGAATTATGGGAAGTTCTCATAAAAACATTCGGGACCCAATCAATGTTTGAGGTCCAGAGATTTAGGGACTGGGAATTCAAGTCCTTGATTGCCACGGGTTCATTCAACAACACATTATACGATTTACCATCAAGATAGGCTTTGGTTTCAATAAAAGAGACATTATCCCTATAATTCTGATCCCAAAGTTGATGTTGCACAAATTCTATGGCGAACAACTGGGCAATTGTGTTACTGTAATCATAATCACCAAAAACCAAGATACTGCCTCCCCTCTCCATAAATTTCACCAGAATCTTCAACTCGAGTTCAGTATAGGGAGATTCAATACCTACTATTACCAATAAGCTTGATGAGGGATCCTCTATATCATCAAGGATTGCCGGATTGGAAAGTATAGCACTTACATTGTAGGAGGTATCCTCATTTTCCTCCAGAGCCTGCCTGAAGTAGGATATGTCATTCCAGTCATCGTCATACGCTGACAATTGTGGATCCCTTTCAACAACTATCTGAAGAATTGGGAAAAGGACAAGTGTACTCAACGTAACGGTAACAAGTAGGATTATGATGCCTGAACGGCTAGAAATTCCCATTCTACCTCGTATTCTGCTCGCTTTGCAAATCTAGACTTCCAATGACCGTGCGAAGAGAAGAAACGGCGTTGAGCTTGTGATCATCATCTAGGTCAGTAGTGGCATAATCTGCATTCTCATAGAGATCCGTTAACCTGGCCACTGAATCATGGTCCAATGACAAGGCTTCCTGAAGCGCTTTCTGGAATTCTCTCACGGTCTCAAAATGACGGCGTAGATAACCGTACCTCTGGAGGACCTTACACATCTCCTTATAGGAATGGACAATAGATTCACGATAATCCATATTCTCCTCAATCGCTAAGGCTGTTGATTCCAGAATTCTTTGAATTTCCCTGAGATGTCTCTCCCGGTACCATTTCCAGCCTAACATCAGTCCCGAAGTTCCGACCAGAACTGCACCTACTATAACCCATAAAGCATAATTTGACTCCTTAACGGGAGAACGATAGACTATCGTCTCCTGGACACTACTGCCAATATAGTACTCATCACCTGTATAGATTATTTCTACGGTCACAGGGCTGGTTGCATTACCCTGAAACACAGAATCAAAGGTAGCTGATCCATTCGAATCAGTTATCTTCAAAAGAGTCATACCATCAGGTTCAAAAGTCACCAGCAATGAAGCCCCAGAGATCGGAGTTCCATCCTGCATTACCAGAGTTATCTTACCTGAATAGGCTTGATTGTATTCTAATGAACTAGGAATCTCAATCAATATCATGGTCTCGCCCTTGATGAAAATACGGGACTCGGTTGAATTGTAAATGTAATAATCGTTACCTGCAAAGGTTGCTGTGAGATTGTGATATCCCAATTCAGTTCCAAATGGAATATTGACTGGAATACTGAACATCCCATTGCCATCAGTTACTCCATCCACTGGGAAATCTGAATCCATGACCAGTCGCACACTTAGACCTTCAATGGGCCTATCTGCCTTATCATACACGAAACCTGAAATCGGTACGGTTGAATTCAGCACGCCTTCAAACTCTGCCATCTCGATACGAGTATTATGGTAGACCTGAAGCTGCCATGTGGACGATGACGGCAAGTAGAATTCCTCTGGAGTATACTGGATAGTTATAGTATTTGGACCGGCCTCAGTATAGTGTGGAACGAGGTACTCATGGACGAACTGCCCATCACTGTTTGTTGATAATGTTTCTACATATTGTCCATGGAACAAGAAATTCAGGTTTGTGCTCAGGGGATTGCCCATATCATCAACAATCCTACCACTAAAACCAAAAGATTCCCCGACCAGAACATTAGGATCCGATTCAATCGAAATACTTGTTGATGCAACCACCATCAACGTCTGTTCCTGGGTCGCAGGAAGATAGTAATCATAACCATTGTAATCCCAGAATATGGTATAGATTCCCAAATTACGGGATGCCGAGAGTGTCATGTTCTTCTGTACAAATCCAGTGGAATCTGTAACCAGAGGATATTTGGTGTTACCGAAGGTCATGTTGACTGCCTGATTAGCCATTGGATTATCCAAGTCATCAACTAGATAAGCACTGATGAAGAACTCATGAAGACGAAGCGCCTCTATATCCTCAACTTGAAATATTGTTGCGGCCTGAACATCAGAACTTACCTCTTCGCTTGATTCCGTATACAATTCAGAACCTTCAAAGACCACTTTGACCTTGTGAAGGCCTAATTCAGTTTCCCTTTTCAGGAACAGGTCATAACTGAAGATACCTGAATCGCTAGTAGTGGTATTGCCTACAAACGAATCATCAAAGTATACCTGTAGTTCATGTCCAACCAACCCAATACCAACCACATCCCTGAGATAGCCAGATACCACGGATGTCGAATTCCTGAATCCTCCTAACCATTGCACAGTAACCTCTGTTTCCCTCATAACCAGAACTTGAACCTCGTCTGAGGAACCCCGGAGGAAATTCTGGTCATTGACTGAGGCAGTCAGGGTATGATTTCCAACAAAGGTATCATAAGGTAAAACAAAGGATCCACTAAACTCACCATTGATTGAATCTACTTTTGTCCTTGTTATATCATTCCAGAGAATAATTATCTCACGATCCAGAGGAATGCCCAGATCATTATTGATGAACCCGGAGAAAGTAATGTTCTCTCCAGCAAGGACCACATCCGAAAACTCTCTAATCTCTATCTCAGTATGTCCCCAGATAGTATAATTAGCGATAAAATTTGATGGTAAGTAATAACCAAAACCACCAAAATCAAGCTCAACCGGGATTATTCCAGAATGGTGGTCAGCATCAGAACAGGACCAATCATCTTCACAAACAAAACTGAAACTACCGTTCGAATCTCCCGTAACTCGCCTCAGGTATTCATCTTCCCAGAATACATTGACCTCTAACTCCTCTACTCCTTGTCCCCGATCATCAAAAACTGTTCCATTGAACCAGACGGACTCCCCCCTAACAATCTCAGCATCAGGAAGATAGATCAGTGTCTCGGAAACAACTGTGAAATCTACTTCAGCCGAAGCATTATCGTAATATGGAGAAGTGGTATTATCAAATAAGACCTGGACCGTCACTTTACCGAGAACATGGGCATTAGGAACTAGATAACTCTTGGAATAGGAACCACCGAATGAGGTTGTCACCATGTCGTCCAAGGAATTGTCCCCCCAGATGAATGAAAGTACCAGACCTGGAATACCAAAGGATGACCCATCACGGGCAAAGCCATCAATGGTTGTTTCCTGATCCCTGAGAACCTGCTGCTCATCAATATTCAAGAACACCTTGCGATGAAGGTAGACATTTGTAGACCCGATATCTGCCAAGTTGTAGTCCTTTTCGGAATAGCGTATCTCAATCACATGAAGGCCCACATCGATGTATGAGGCATCGGGAGTGTACTCGAAACTGAACGTACCATTGGTCAAGAAGGATTCCAGATAGGCCTCATCGAAGTGTAGGGACAAATAGCCTGAGAGTTGGGTTCCATTGTCCATTGCAAGGCTACCACTGACTGTCATACTTTCACCAGGATAGAAATGAACTTGATCAACTTGAACAAGAACCACAGTCTGTTGGAACACAATCGAAGTCTGTGACTCTACTGAACCGGAATGAAGATCATTGCCTGTGAATTCAGCTGACCAAGTGGCATTGCCCAGATCATGGTCAGAGGGTATAATGTAATCGAATACGAAATCACCATCGGTAGCAGTGCTGATTGTGGCAATCTCAATATGATTCCATCTGATGACTATCTCCTCTCCAGAAAGAGGCTGGCCTAGGTGATCTGCTAACTCACCCCCCAAGATAGTTGATTCCCCACGGACAATCCTCAAAGAATCAGGATCCAAGATAATCTCACTGGTCCCGAGGACCACGAGCTCAAGGTTGACGCGTTCATCAGGTAGGGTGGCACTCGTACTTTCAAAGGATACGATGACGGTGTAATTGCCGGCGGCCAGATCGATTGGTATGAGGGACTGGATAGACCAATTAACCTCATTTACGTCTATCTCCGCAAGTTGAATTCCTGCAAGCTCTACTGTGATGCTACCATTCAATATTGCAACATCGGAAACACTTCCATTAATCCATATATTTTTTCCTATATATTCCTTGAAAGGTTCAATTTCTGCAGTAAGGTTGACCGTTGATTCCATAATCGTCAGATCGGTCGTAACTACTGAACTGTAAAGATAAGTGGAACCTGGGAACCAAGACTCAATGTGGTAATTATCATCAGCCATTGGCTGTCCTTCCTCTGGAACTGTCCAATTGAAGACGAAATTCCCGAAATCGTCTGTTTCTGTAGTTCCAATGTCACACCTATAACGCTGCCCCCATCCTGTTGGATTACAATTAATATAGTTTGGCTTTGAACCACCCCAACTAGGTTCCCAGACCTCGAATTCTATAGTCTGACCTGCGGCAGGTACTCCTCCAATATCTATCAAGATTCCGGATATCACCAATTCCTGTCCCTTTCCTACAGAATCCGGAGCGTCGACCACCAGATTGGTGTCAGA
>DAXQ01000065.1 GCA_002506485.1 Euryarchaeota archaeon UBA136
GGCCAAACCGTTACCTAAATATGGGGAAGTTTCGATAGAATCATTCACCTAATTATGAACTCTGGAAAACTCGTCTTGGTGAGGCACGGCCTTTCTATCTATAACGACCAGAACCGCTTTACAGGTTGGAGAGATATTGAACTCAACGCCCAAGGTATTGATGAGGCCAAGCAGGCTGTTCAACTACTGAATAATATTGAATTTGATTTAGCCTTCACGTCTGACTTGATCAGGGCTCAGGACACCTTGAGAATAATTCTGAAAGGGATTGGCCAAACCAATATTCCTATTGAAAAGAACTTGGCCCTGAATGAAAGAGACTATGGTGATCTGATAGGCCGGAACAAGGCCGAGGCAGCCGAAGAATTCGGTGCAGAGCAAGTTCATATCTGGAGAAGAAGTTATGACGTCCCGCCTCCGGGAGGTGAATCCTTGAAGAGCACGGCTGACCGTGTGATTCCCTATTTGAAAGACGTTATTATACCTCATATTTCAGAAGGAAAACAAGTTCTGGTCAGCGCCCATGGCAATAGTATCCGTGCAATTGTAATGGTTCTACAGGGTTATACTCCTGAACAGATATTGAAGACTGAGATTGGATGGTGTGAACCCTGGATCTTTACTTTTGAAAATGATGTGGTCAAGAACCTTGAGATACTATCAAGACCTGATTGTAAGAGTATGAGTCAATTACCAGATTAACGCTCTTCGGACCAACCCTTGATCATCTGGAGATTACCGCGGGTGGCCTGGATTATCTGCTCTCTTCCCCACTCGTCTTTTATTACTATATCATTTCCACGTGCAAGCAGGACAGCCTTAACAAAATAACCTGATTCGGACTTGAAGGTTATCTCCAACTGTCTGTTCGAACCTTCACCATCCCAAGAGACTGGGTAACCTAACTCATCGTAGTAGTCCTCAATTTTCTTCATAAACCTGTCGCCTGCGGTCATATCTTGATTAAGTTACCAAGGGACCATTATTAATCATTGTTCGCACGGGCACATTTGTAAAGACACCATTCTCTGGACAAACATAGCCCCGTAGTGTAGCGGTCCATCATTCAGGCCTTTGGAGCCTGAGACCTCGGTTCGAATCCGAGCGGGGCTACCAGATTAAAGTCCGTAAATTTTGGTAAATTTTGACTGTAAATAGTCGACAAAGGCATTGCTGCTCGGTTCTTTTCCAGTGGCCTGAGTCATCAGATCTGCAGGAAGCAATTTTGAACCATGGACATGGATATGACTGCGCATCCAGTCCAAAAGAACCGCGAATTGACCTTTGGCTATCTTTTCTGTAATAGTGGGGTCATCAGCCAAAGCTGCGGCGTAAAGCTGAGCGGCATACAGGTTTCCAAGCGTATAGGTCGGGAAATAGCCAATAGCTCCCATTGACCAGTGGATATCCTGTAAAACGCCCTTGGTATCATTGGGTGGAGTAACTCCCAGATATTCCTGCATCTTGCTGTTCCAGAACTCAGGTAGATCTCCAATTGCAATGTTGCCATTGACCAATTGTTTTTCAATCTCGTAGCGGACCATAATATGCAGATTGTAGGTCGCCTCGTCAGACTCCACGCGAATTAGCGAGGGCTTGACCGTATTCACTCCACGATGCAGGGTATCTACATCAAGATCTGATGGAAGGTGCGAGAAGCAGGACTTGAATTCCTCAATGTAGAATTGCCAGAACTCGTGGCTTCGGCCAACCATATTCTCCCACATCCGGGATTGGGATTCATGGACACCTAACGAGACGGCCTTTCCCATAGGGGTCCCCTCATGTTCCTGCAATAGCCCCTGTTCATAGGTCCCATGGCCAGTTTCATGCATTACCCCATACAAACAACCAAATGGAAATTCCTCATCGTAACGGGTTGTAAAACGAACGTCATTCGGGCCAGCTCCTGAACAGAAAGGGTGAGTCGAGGTATCCATTCTACCGGCATTGAAATCAAAGCCTATGCTTTCAGCAACCTTCAAAGAGAATTCGCGCTGTTTCTCCTCTGAGAATTTACCAATGTCGAGGAAACCCAAATCAGGTTGATTCTTGCTCTCGCCCACAGCCTTGACAAGTGGAACTATAGCTTCCCTGAGCCCAGCAAACAGTGGATCCAATTGAGACACTGTCATCCCTGGTTCGTAGATATCAAGCAAAGCATCGTAGATGTTATCTTCATATCCATAATATTCGGCGGTCTTGCAGGTCAATTCAACCGTCTTCTCCAGAGAGGGGCGGAACTTCTCGAAATCATTCTCGGCTCTGGCCTCCTGCCAAATTTGCTGTGCCTGGGACTTGTGGCGAGCCTTTTCTTCGACCAGTTCTTCAGGAAGCTTAGTGGCCTTGTCATAGGAACGTCTAACCTCTCTGACATTGGCTGCCTGTTCGTCAGATAGATCCTGGGATTCCAGTGAATCCAATAGACGGCCCATCTCCGGATCGGTTATCCTAGAATGGGATTGCTTGGACAGAAATGCCATCATTTCAGAACGTAGTTTACCACCTTTAGGAGGCATCATGGTCTCCTGATCCCAGCCCATGAGGCCTGTCAGGCTACCAACTAAACTTAGTTCTTTGACTCTACTTATGAAATCGTCATAATCGGACATGGAGATGGGGAATAGTGGGATGATTAAAGGATTGACTTCATTCCAGTCCGTTACCGGTCAATAGAAAATCAGAGACTCCCTCTTCCGGGAGGGAACGATGTTTTTTCAGCCGAGCATGACGCAAACTGGGAGCCTTGTCCTTCTCCAAGTGGATTATAGCTTTGGAAAGGTGCATCAGGGACCTACCGAAATAGGGGCCAATCTC
>DAXQ01000042.1 GCA_002506485.1 Euryarchaeota archaeon UBA136
TGCATTAGGTAAAGTCAGGAGATAATTTGGATTCCCTGGTGGTTCATTCGTTCGCATTTGTCTATGGCATTGCTTTTGTTATAGCAGGTATCGAACATTTCAGAGGGCCTCAGAAATTCGTGGAGATTGTGCCTCCCTATTTTCCTTTTGCACTATTTCTAGTCTACCTTGCAGGTGCTATGGAAATCGCAGGAGGGCTAGGGATAATCTATCCTGAAACTCGTGAGATTGCGGGGCGTTTGATGGCCCTTTTCTTGATTGCAGTCTATCCTGCAAATTTCTACATGTGGATTAGTGATGTTCCGTTCAATGGTACAAGGCTTACCACCAATGGACATCTTATCAGGGCAGTGGGTCAACTTCTGTTAATTGCTGCTGCGCTTGGCCTTTCAGGTGATTTACAGCGCTTGAGAAAGTAAAATTAAATCTGGGTAAAAGCTTCAATCGCTTTCTCTACATCATTGTCGGTAATGTGAAGGTGAAATACTGCTCTTATCGTTGAATCGTCTGTATCTAAAATCTCAACACCGTGTTTGGATATTTCACTAACCATGCCCTTGGCACTTCCTTTCTCAACGCCAATGAAAACTATATTTGACTGGACTGTTTCTAAATCAACGGAAAAAGCAGGTATTGTTTCTAGAGATTCAGCAAATTTTCTTGCTCTTTTGTGATCTTCACCCAAGCGTTCGATATTGTTCTCAAGGGCATAGATTCCTGCTGAAGCTATCACTCCAGCTTGTCTCATTCCTCCTCCAAACATCTTTCTCCACCTATGGGCTTCTGCAAGATCTGCTTTACTACCGACTAAAACTGAACCCACTGGTGCCCCTAAACCTTTGGAAAGGCATATCGAAACTGTGTCAAAATCTCGTACAATTCGTGCTGGGTCTGTTCCACTCGCTACTGCTGCATTGAAAAGTCGCGCGCCGTCCATGTGTAATTTACAATCTCTTTCTCTGGCAACTCTACAAATCTCATCCAGCGTATCTTGAGAATACACAGTACCGCCACCGCCTTGTGCAGTATTTTCCACACAAACCAAGCTTCCGTTTGGATAATGAGATAAACTTCCTTCGGCCTTTCTAATTGAATTTGATACTTCTTCAGGAATCATTAAGCCATTTTTGGCGTGGACTAAAGCTACAGAACATCCTGAAAGGGCGGCAAAAGCGCCTCCTTCATACTGATAGACGTGGCTGTGTGCTTCCGTAACAATTTCATCGCCTGGTGAAGTGTGAGTTCTAGTTGCTACAATGTTTGACATTGTGCCTGATGGAACGTAGAGGGCCGTTTCTTTTCCAAGAATCTTGGCTGCCTTCTCTTGTAGTTCAATTACTGTTGGATCATCGCCTAAAACATCGTCTCCGAGGACTGCGTTGGCCATGACTTCACGCATGCCTTCTGAGGGCTGTGTTACAGTATCGCTACGAAGGTCTATCACGGGTTGCCTTCTGTAGAGTGATTATAATGATTTCTTTTTGTTTAAACCCAAGTATCTGGAATTCCAACCATATGGCTGAAGACCATCACATATATCCAAATGATAATGAGAAATATGTGGGGAAGCGGCCTGTATTTTGGAATAAAAATACTAAGTGCAAGATAAGTATAACCAAATAATAATAAAAATCCTGCGACTGATGGAAAATATCCTGCCACCCCGGTTACTTCTATAGGGCCTAAACCCCACCATTCTCCCCAGATCGTGGGTTCAACTCTTAGTTCTGAGCCGCCCCAACTCCACGTATCAAATTGTATTGATGGAGTGGTTGCCTCTCCTCCTATTCTCAATCGCAAAAGGCCTTCAAGCACTCTAAGTGGTGTGAAATGTATAACCCATATTGGATAACTTAGAACAAATGGTGTCATACTTCCAATTACTGTAAACAAAGAAAGCCATGCTTTTAGTTTCCATTTCTGAAATAGGAGAGGGATGCCTGCTGTTTCGTATAATAGGACTTTATCAACTGCTTTTTCTCGTACGTGTACCCCCGACTCTCCTTCCTTCTATTTTCTGTATTCTTCGGCTCTTTCCGCTTCCGTCTGCTCGGGGCGGTTTTGCGCTATTCCATCATAGCGAGGTTCTGCTTGTCCAGGTGACATCTCTAATCTACTGAATAATAGGGTGCAAATATCACTTTAATTATCTAGAATAACGACGTTCTTTCAGGTCATTATGGTAATGGAGACCTATCTCAGTGCCCTTTTCAGCAATCCATTCGCTGAATTTGATGGTGCCCAGCGGTTCCTCCTCTGAGGCCACGAGCCCGCGCATCAGGCCGCGGATCTCGGCGCGAGTGATCACTGTATCTTTCAGGAACTTGCCCATTGTCCATCCCGCCAACCATCCAATGAGTGGGGGGGTGGGCACAATCAGTCTGCGTACTCCCATACTGCGTGCAATCAGTGTGACAAAGTCCTTGTAACGGAACGTTTCAGGGCCGGTCGCGTCTCTCGTAATATTTTCATGTCTGGCGCCTAATTCAATAGAAATCCGGGCAACGTCTCTGACGTGAATGGGTTGAATAGGATAATTTCCCCATCCGAAAACACCGAACACAGGCGTGTATCGTAGCATCCAGGCAATGTTGTTGACCAAGATGTTGCGTTCACCACCATATAGGACAGTGGGCCGAATGATAGCATAAGAGATTCCACATTCTC
Source organism: Euryarchaeota archaeon UBA136 (assembly GCA_002506485.1). Lineage (GTDB taxonomy): Archaea > Thermoplasmatota > Poseidoniia > MGIII > CG-Epi1 > CG-Epi1. The sequence goes on from DAXQ01000042.1 coordinate 2,668, forward strand.
TCAGGTTCTTCTCACTCTCAACCTTGCCACGAAAGTAGGACCGTCCCGGTGCTTGATCGGGGTGAGCCACACTGAAATGAACGACTCGGCGTACCTTGGCCTCGATAGCTGCTTCAAACATAATCTTGCAATTCTTGGTGGCGATGGCGTGGTCGAAGTTCTTGCTATGATGGTTGTAACGTACCCAGTATGTATTGTACAGTACCTCTGCGCCCCGTAATGATTCTACCAATGCGGCCTTGTCCTCAAAATCCAGTGGATGGACCTCAACCTCTCCATCAAAGGGATTGTCTCGACCGATCGCGTTGGTCAAGGTACGCACTTTCTCTCCCTTTTCTAGGAGTTGATGGGCAATCCAACGCCCTGTGTAACCAAACGCCCCAGTTACGACGTGTAAACCTTGTTCTGTGCCCATTCACTCACGGCGAGTCAGAATTTTCCTGTGCCTCAGTGGGGGAAATAATACCAAATGGCAGTAGGAAAAGTAAGAGAATCGATATTGGGAGGACTCTCTTCATACTTACCGTAACAATGAAGAAAGTAGCC
>DAXQ01000029.1 GCA_002506485.1 Euryarchaeota archaeon UBA136
CCACTCTTTCCCGAATCAAGTTCCAGATTGATTGCATTATCACCATCATTCTCCAATTCCAAGACTATGTAATGCTCCGAAGAGAAAGAATGAGTGGGGCCATAATCATCCTCCCAATAGATATCCACATGCTCCTCATTGTTGGTTTGGATTACCGTAGGAACATTCATGTCACCGGAAGCAAGCAATTCACCTCCAGTCATAGTCGTACCATCCCTAACGAACAGATTCAGGTGACCGGCATTGAAATCTGCTGAATTTGCGTACAGATAAAGGTGAAAGCCAACATCAGTTCGGTAGGATTTGACCGGCAGATCTGTCTGAAGACTGAGATTCAAAGCAAAATAAGTACTACTTCCAGGTTGAATGCTAACTTGATCGGCGTCACCATGTCCTCCTGTTTCCATGGTGTGAAGCCTGCCAATACCATTGTATGTGTAAAGATAGAGAGATACGTCTTGCTCCTGATCCTCAACCTCCTCCGCGGTAGTTGGAGTCCAAGTAATCAATACTCCCAGAAACGCAAAAGACAGAATCAATGACACAAACTGGCTTCTGTTCACATCATCTTTAGCAATAAAAGGTCATAAATAGGTATCCCCTAAAAAAACAAGAAAGATAGAACACCTATTCGGCTGTTTTTTCCCACTTACGAACAATCCCTTCCAAATCTCTTATGAATTCAAAGAGTCGTGTTCGAGCATGTTGGGGGATATTGGTATCATTTATTTGTTCTTCAAGGACGGAAATAGTGGAGTATACTCTAAGGTCCAGATCATCATGCTTGTTGAGGAGATAGGTTTCCAATCCTGTTACCACATTGGACCTGACATTCCTAGGAACCGATGAATCCTCAGCGATTGAACTGCGAATATCCTGTGATAGACTTGAAATCTGTTCTTCAACCATTGTATTTCTCCCGCACCAAATGCTAGGTGGCTCGCATCTGAGGGGTGTCTATAAGAGTTAGGTCCTAAGGCCCTTAGAATTGATCTCTTCGTTTCTTATCCGGCTGCTGCTAATTCTATGGCCATCATAGGCCTTGACCAGGGGAACTACAACTATCTTCAATTTGTCAACTCCTTTTTCTTCACGAACTTGATTAAGGGCTAAGGCCATATCTTCAGTCTCCTGTGAAACAATGATACCTTCAAATTCTTTCCCTAAGGCTGCTGGTCCCCAATCGTCATTCAAAGGTACAATCTCGACCCTGTGTTCAACTCCTTGAGATTTTAACCAGCCTTCCAATCTATCTTTCCTCTTACCATAGGATGTAATCTGAGATTTAGCTCGTCCCCTACCAGCTCGTTCATCTGTGGTCAAACCGATTAAAACCTGAACACTGACCTCAAGCGCCGTCTGAATTAGTGCCTCATGACCACTATGGAGCACATCAAAGGTGCCTCCCATACATACTCTTTGCATTCGTTTCAACAAGGTCAACTATAATATAACCCTTTAACCGGATTGGGGTACCGGTTTATGGATATAGAACGTGATTATTTGCCTTTCCTAATATTCGGAATTATTTGCTCATTGTGCGCAACGGCAGTTACAATTGGAGGATTTGAGAAAATGGGAATATGGATGGAAGCTATGTACCCGATCTTCATGTTGTTCGCTGTAGCCTGCTTTGCAATAGCATGGATTCGTTGGAAAAAAACAAACGAAAAAGACTAATAAACTCATTGATATGAAACCAGATAGGATAAATATGAAGATATTAATTATTTTTGCGTTGGTTTTGCTTTTGCCATCTGTAGTTTCAGAAATATCACATTCACCAGATGAAGTAGGGGAGGGAGATCAATTTACGGCATTGATTGACACGGAAGATAATGTGGTTTCGGTCACATTCTATGTCTGTACGTTAGAGGAACCATACACCTGTTACAAACCAGAAACCGTAGAACGAAATGATACAATAAATGGAAGATTTCAATTTACGTACGAAGTAAAGAACAATGACTATCCGGGCTACAAGTACGAACTAGAGAAAGATGATAACTCCACTGATAAAATCCCTGCAAGTGAGTATAGCTATTATGAAGGAATGAACGTTGTAAAGATGGGGGACTCCTATTATTTCAAGGTCAACATGAAATCTCAAGATTCTGAAGATGAGTCCTTGCTCTATTCTCCAAGTATTATTTCTAGCATCTCTATTCTAGTAATTTTAGTACTCGCCGGTCGAAGATGAATGTCGGTGAAATCCTAATTTATCTCAACCCGCTTCTAGTACTCTGCTCCATATACTTTGGTTTTAATTACCTAAAAAATACTGATAAGGCAGACAAACAAAATTTCGAGGCTTTGTTATCCATAACACTTGTAACTCATACTATTGCTTTGATTCTACTAGCCTACTACTTTCTAGTTACGGATCTGAGATTTGAATACGTATCAGATTACTCGGCTGAAAATCTGTCACTGAGATACAAACTAGCAGGTATCTGGGCTGGGAGAGACGGTACCTTGCTGATATGGGCATGGACAACCATCCTGTCTATAAACGTCGAGAGAAAACTACATTCAGGAGAGGATTCACAGAAGCAAAGTACCTCGCTTATAGGCTGCATTATCCTTCTGGGATTTTGTATTATCCAACTATACATTAATCCATTCAGTCAAAATGAGACCGTACCTGGAATTGGAAACGGACTGAATCCACTTTTATTATCGCCATACATGATCATTCATCCACCAATCGTCTTTGTGTCCTATGGGATGATTGTCCTCCTCTATGCCTCTGGAATGGCCTATCTAATAACTGGAAACAAGAATTGGAATGAGACTGTGAAAAGATGGGGGCGCAGTTCCTGGATCGGAATGAGCCTGGCATTGGCCATTGGAGGTTATTGGGCATACGTAACCCTCGGCTGGGGAGGTTACTGGGCCTGGGATCCAGTCGAGACTGCAGGATTGCTACCATGGCTTGCAACGACTAGTCTACTACATACGTCTGTCATGTCACGACGAAAGAAAAAATACAGTGTTTTAGGGCCACTTCTAGCAATGCTCACCTTTGTTCTAGTATTATTGGAATCATTTGTTACAAGAGGTGGTATCTGGTCCTCGGTTCACGCATTCATTGTAGAAGAAACTGGAAGTGCCTGGAATCGCTTAGGATATGTTCTGGAGAATGACGTCTCGGTCAAGGGCTTTTTCATACTGATGATTCTATCCATTATCTTAACCTTTGGACTGGTCGTCTCAAATTATAGGAAAAAAGAAGCGGAAGAACCTAAAGAATACAATAGTCTAGAAGATTACTTTAGTGAGGATAATACATTCTTTGCAGCGATCTACACCCAGCTCTTGATACTCACCGTAACTCTGGTTCTGCTTCTGGTCAGGGCAAACGGATATATGACTCCAGAAGTATTTGAGGTGCGGCTAGCTCCGTTTGTGGTCATTCTTTCAGCAATTTTCACCATACACACCTTGAGACCCTTCATCGATTTACAAAAGATCCTGGTCGTGGTCGGACTTGGAATTGCTTTCAGTCTAGCCTACGCAATAATGTCTGAAGGAAGAGGCTGGATGGTAGGGGCGATGATACCCTGGGCATTCATTTGTGGATATTCAATCTTCAGGTATATGTGGAGGTACCGGACCAAGAAACTGCTTCCCATGTTGAGAGCCTGGGGGCCATATACGGCACACCTGGGAATGATGCTAATTCTTATCGGATATTGTCTTTCTTATGGATTGGGGACTGAAGATAGCATAACGCTACAGGAAGGGGAACGTAAACTGGCTGGTAATTTCGTCCTAGAGCTAGAGAAAGTCACAATGGATCCTGGACCTGATGAGATGAAAGTGACTGCTTTCATCAGATTAATAGAAAACGATGATGACGTGGTAATTGATGACCAAATCTCGAAACGTATAGAGGGAACCGAGGAAACCACACAAATTTATCTCAAACATCAAATTCATCGTGATTTGTACATAACCCTGAATAGTGCTACACCTGGAGCTGAAGGTGGTGAAAGTAGTGCGACAATAACTGTAAGGGAGATTCCCGGTATTATCTTAGTATGGACAGGTACCCTCCTTACAATATCAGGGATGTTATTGACCATGTTTACCGAATGGAAACCTGGTAAGGAATGGCTAAGAAGTATCGGAAAATAAAAATAAGTGCCAGACCACTGGTGTTGTCGTCCTGGCAGAGTGTCCGACACCGCACTCCTTCTCAACCCCGCAACCCGCTCGAGCGTCGGTAGTCCACGGTAAGGCTGCTCCCTTCCGGGCCTGACCCAGTCCCCATGGCAAAGATCCGAAGTCTGCCCTCCGGCAAACCCCTGCAATCACCTGCGACCCCGAGGGACAGGATATCGCAGTTGAAATGCGGATTAGACAGCCCACTGGGTGCGCCGCCACCAGCTGTCGCTCCCCCTAAAGGCGATTGAGGGTCACAGGGTACGTCTAGCTCCCCAGCCAAGTCCAGCCCCACATCTTTTCTGGGCTACTATTTGGAGGTTTGCATTCCAAAAATACGCTGTAAACCACGTGCTGAACCACGGAAAAGCTTCTCTGTCCAAGTTTCCTGTTCCGGGCTGAACTGCTTCATGATAGCGTTGCCATAAGGATCAATTGTTTCACTTGCTACCCTTGCGTAACCATGCTCATGAATGTCGGATAGAGTCTCCTTGTAGTAACCCAAAATATTCTCATAAAGCATCTTTCCAGCAACCTGAGGTGCTGTAACTGCCACACCTGCTGCCTTCTTGGCACGTGAAGTTGCCTGAAGGGTCAGAACACCGCCTAACTCCAGAATTGACTGACCCTCTTCAGTTGCAGTATCAAGAAACTCCTGCATGACATTCGCAACCTCTTCAGTAACATCTCCCGCAGCCTTTCCGGTGCTAGACCATAATTCACTAATTGAATCTCGGATCTCATCAATATTACCCACAACATCCTCGCGTGAAAGTGGAGGTGTATCTATATTCTTAGCAAAACTGGACGTGGTGCGTTCCAGCCCTTCAAGTAGTTCTTGAAGCGAACTGGAAACTTTTTTGGACTCTATGTATCCTTTGTCCACCAACTCATCTTGTAACCTATTTAGATAGGCCTGACCACCCTTCACAGAATCGGCAAAAAAAGCAAATATCCATAATGGTGAAACGTGAACGGTTGCGATACCTATGCCTTCTATTGCATTACCGAGCACTTTACGAGTCGCAAATTCACCCTTAAGTCCTTCCTCATCATATAATCCTTCAACGCCTCCTACATTCTCTACAGCGAAACGCAAAAGGTTTCCAACAAATATATTGTAGCTGGTAGTGTCCCTGACAAAATCCGGTAAAACCAGATCAGTGGTTTCTTTCAGCATTCCGCCAGTCAGTGCTGTCAATCCTCGTAAATATCGTTCTGGAATCGAAAGTGTGTAGAGGGAAACATCCCACAAAGCCCTACCGACCCGTTTTAGGGGTTTAGGCATCTATAACCTTGCCGCCAATAATAACTGTTTCAACATGATTTATTCCAAAATGATAAGTGAGATGTCGATAATCGGGTATATCACAAATCAAAAGATTGGCCTTCCAACCCTCCGCAATACAGCCTCTATCTGTTTTTCCTATCGCTAAAGCTGCATTAATTGTAGAAGCAACTAAAGACTCGGCCGGCGTCATACCCATCCTGAAGACTGCCAATTGTTGCATAAGCTGCATTGACTCCGTATAACAATTAGGATTACAATCCGTTGCAAGGGCTATAGGAAAATTGTTGGCTATCATCTTTCTGGCTGGAGCAAAATGATCCGAAAGAATTGCTAAAGGGGTTCCTGGCAAAAGAACGCCAATGACGCCAGAATCGCGTAGTGCTTGGATAGTCTCCAAAGTAGAGCCGGCTAGATGATCTGCACTAATCACTCTCAACTCTGCGGCAAGTTTTCCTCCACCTGTATCGCCAAATTCATCTGCATGAATCTTAAGGCCAAACCCGGCATTTCTAGCAGCTTCCAATATAGTTCTGGATTCGTCCTCGGTAAAAGCGCCCTCTTCACAGAAAACGTCGCAGAATTCCGCCAATTTCCGTAATTCTTCTAGATTTTCCGAAACCGAAGCAACGTAGGTATATCTATCCATATCATCGGGAATCGCATGTGCTCCCATGTATGTGACAACTGTTTCTGCTAATCCCAAAGTCCCAAGCCAATTGGCAACCTCCAATTGTTTGATCTCAGTCTTCTTTTCAAGACCGTATCCTGACTTAATCTCAATTGTTGTAGTTCCGTGTCTAACTGCATTTTTCAAACGAATAAGCGACTCACTCTGGAGATCTTCTTTACTAGCCTTACGGGTCTCTCCTACAGTTCGTAGAATTCCACCTCCATCTGCCAGAATCTCCTGATAAGTACGGCCCTCCAACTTCCACTCAAGTTCATGCTCACGAGAACCAGACCAAACAAGATGGGTATGAGGATCCACAAAACCCGGAACAATAACTTTGCCGCTAACATCTATGACTTTTGAATTCGAAGAATCAAGATTCTGACCAACCTCTACAATCTGATTTCCATCAATCAAAACATCTGCATGAGGGTGCCTAACAACTTGGCCCATTGCCTCACCCACCAAAGGAATGGAGGTAGGCTTTGGCGTGACGACTTCCATGGCTCCACGTAAAAGAAGCATGATTTCCAATGGCGCAAGTTCATAAAGACATCGGTTCTCTGAGACCATAATGCTTGAGATGAAAGTCTTTCGGGAAGATTCCAAGGCTGTTTTTGAGAACCTGAAAAGAAGAAAAATGCCTGATGATATCGCCAAAGGAGTTATTCAAATGGACCAAGAGTGGAGGGAATTGATAGATGAAGGAAACAAACTCAGATCCCAAAGGAACCGCATTTCCAGAGAGATAGGCGAGCTTAAAAAGAAAGGAAAAGACGGTTCGGATTTACTTGGTGAGATGGCCAAAATAAAAAAAGGACTAATGGGCAACGAAAGTAAAACCAAAGAGACTCTTGCTTCCAGAGAAGAAGCCAGAATGAGAGTCCCGAACCTGTTGGACAGTGAAGTGCCCCAAGGCCAGAGCGAACATGATAACCGGGAATTATCACTACACGGGAAAAAGAAAAAAACGAAAACTTCTAGGCCGCACCAGGAAGTAATGGAACTAGTAGGAGGCGTTGATCTGAAGCGAGCTGCTAACGTCACTGGAAGGCGATTCTATTTTCTGACAGGAGATTTAGCTCGACTCGAAATGGCGCTAATAAATTATGCTATAGATGTACTTTGCGAGAGAGGATATTCACTGACCATCCCTCCATTCATGATGAATAAGGAAGCATATGAAGGAGTTGTTGACCTCAATGATTTTGAAGAGGTTATGTACAAAATCGAGGATCATGACCTGTACCTGATAGCAACGTCTGAGCATCCCTTGACCTCTAGATTCAAGAATGAAATAATAGAAATAAAGGGTGAACCTCTACGTTATGCCGGAATATCAACCAATTTCAGAAGAGAGGTTGGAGCGCATGGTATGAGTGACAGGGGGATCTGGAGAGTACACCAATTTGCGAAGGTTGAGCAAGTTATTATTTGTAAACCGGAGGATTCTAAAAAATTCCATGATGAATTGGTGGCTAATGCAATTCACATATTCAAAGGGCTGGAGATTCCATTCAGGGTTGTCGATATTTGCACCGGAGATATAGGAACTGTGGCTGCACGTAAATTCGATCTGGAAGCATGGATGCCATCTTCACAGCAATGGAAAGAAGTCGTAAGTGCCAGCAATTGTAGATCTTATCAAAGCGTAAGATTGAACATGAGATATCGAACCCCTGAAGGAACTGATTTTCCACATACCCTGAATGCCACTGCCATAGCAACAACGAGAGCTTTGGCAGCCATACTTGAGAATAATCAACAAGCTGACGGAAGTGTGGTCATACCCAAAGTATTGCGAAAATGGATGGGAGACCAGAATCTAATCAAGGCTAAATGAAGAAGGGACTGATTTTAGGGAGGTTCCAGCCGTTCCATTTAGGACATTTAAGATTGATAGAGGCAGTTAAAGATGATAATCTAGAACCAATGATTTGTATCGGCTCAGCACAAGAGGGACGTACGAAAGATAATCCTTTTACTACAGAGGAAAGGAGAATCATGGTTGAAGCCGTGGTCAGCTGTCTGGATTGTGAGTACCAGATCTATGAAATTCCAGATGTGAATAATAACAATCTGTACGTTTCCCACCTGAAAACTTTCGTTCCTGACTTTGATACCGTCTATAGCGGAAACACTCTTGTACTGAAATTGTTCAAAGCGGCTGGGCACAAGATCGTAATGCCTGAAATGGTCAACCGCGAGGTCTGGGAGGGTGCTGCCATCCGTCAGGCGATGACGGAGGGCGATGAATGGGAAACGGCAGTTCCTTCCCAGATTGTTGATATAATCCACGATTTGAATGGGATTGAAAAACTACAGAATCTAGCACGGGCGGACCCCCTCCCTCCAGAATCCTAATCTACTTTTACCTTAGTTCCTTTCGGCTCATCAGATTCTTTTTTGGTAAGAACCAGATCCAAAATCCCATTGGTATATGTTGCTTTGGAAGAATCGGTTTCAACGGGTGAAGACAAATCAATACTCTTGAAATATTTTCTTGATTCCGTTTTTACATTTACCTCTACTTTATCCTCTATCACATTGATATCAATGTCTTCTTTACTGACACCAGGGAGCTCAACGGTAATAGCAATTTGATCATCAGTCTCATTGATATCGGTTAATGGTTCTCGCCTGGTATCAACAACCGGTTTTTCTCCTTGACGGCCGAAAGGACGCATTCTGGTGTTTCCAAAATCCTCGAAAACGGGAAACCCATCCGGTCCGGCTTTAACTGAGAAACCAAAAACAAATGGGTTTTTCTTTGCATTTTCGGGTAGATTGCCATCAACTGCATCTCTCATCAAGCCATCCATCTGCTTACGCATCTTACTGAATTCAGTGTCAAGATTACTGAATATATCCTCTATACTCCACTCCCCTTTACGGAACCAGTCGTCTGCATCATCCTTACGTTTTCTGTTCATTCTTACTCCGGTAAACAACCATTGGTTGTAAACCTATAGTTTAGTAGTCATATATAAAATTTTTCCCACCTATTCATCATCTTCTTCGACTGGCTGGACGACAATCGGTTGGACCACCACAGGCTCGGCTACCACTGGCTGGGCCACTAC
>DAXQ01000043.1:0-13332 GCA_002506485.1 Euryarchaeota archaeon UBA136
TTCACGCTTCTTGTCCCACGAAGCATCAGGATCGAATTGAAGACCATAAGTAGTTGCCAACATCTCAGCCGCAAGATCCTCGACATAATCCTCTACCTGACGTGCATCCATACCTGTTGTATGATGTTCGGAAAGATATCCATAATCATCCCGGTTTCTTGGTATTGCAATGCCGATTCCTGAACTTACCAGTGTATCTGCTTTATTACTGTCTGAGCGTGCCAGAACAACAGGAACCACCTGTCCAGGATGGAGCATTCGATTTCCTTTCTCAGAATCAATAATTGAACAATGTGGTGGCAGGATTGAAGAAACGGAAATCAGGTTATAGCTAGCAATACTTGCAGATCTCAAGGCAAGTTCAAAGGACGCGAGTTTCTCATTATGAACACCAGTGCCTTTAGTCAAAAATATGTTTTTGGGAATCCAATTTGTTGAGACCACCATTTTCAACCCCTTATTGCCTATATAATAATTGCATTTCAAGGACACAAAGTAAGCTGATTGACGAAGTCAGATACACATATAATTAAATAGTGTGTCGAAATCGAACCCTGTGCAAGAACAACTAACACGCCGAATGGCTGGAGAAATCGTTGTTTCGGAGAGTCCAGGTGAGACTCTGAGAAAATGGAGGGAAATATTTCAATTATCACAGAAGGAGCTTGCAACATTACTCGAAGTGAATCCTTCTGTAGTTTGTGATTTCGAGAAGGGGCGCAGGGCATCACCAGGCATTGTAACTGTGAGAAAATTTGTAGAAGCAATGGTCGATTATGACTCATCACATGGTGGAAAAGTAATAAACACCATGGCAGGTACACGTACCAACGAAGCTATAGTCGACATAAGAGAATTCACTAGTGGAATCGCAATAGAAACAGTCATTGAAAAGATAGAAGGAGAAGTACTGGCAGGTAGTAAGGAGATAATTGAAAGGCCCATCTATGGATATACTATGGTTGATTCTCTGAAGGCCATCACTACTTTCAATGCGTTTGGAGAAATGTATGGTTGGTCAAATGAAAGAGCTGTGTTCTTTTCTGGTGTGCACTACGGTAGATCACCTATGATTGCAGTTAGGGCACATCCTGTCAAACCTAGAATGGCGGTTTATGTCAAACCAAAGGCAGTAGACCCATTAGCGCCCAAACTGGCTGATATGGAAAAAGTGGTACTAGTCAAAACTGACCTTGATGAAAGTACGATTGTAGAAAGACTGAGGTATCTTAGATAGGAGAAAAAATGAATGGAATAGTAAGCTATGGGGCGTATGTACCCTGCCATAAAATCGAAACCGGAGAGATTGCCTCCGTATGGGGTGCAGATGGTAGCGCTTGGGCTAAAAATCTGAATGTTTACTCAAAATCCGTGCCTGGTCCTGATGAGGATGTAATAACCATCTCTGTCGAGGCGACTCGACAAGCTATGAAAAGAGCAAAGTTGAATGGAGATGACATTGGAGCTATTTACACAGGTTCAGAATCTCACCCATATGCTGTGAAACCTACATCCACCATTGTTGCCCAAGCAATAGGAGCAACGCCACATCTAACTGCAGCCGACTATGAATTTGCATGTAAGGCAGGTACGGCAGCAATCCAAACATGTCTGGGAATGGTCGGTGACAAACAGGTGGATAATGGAATTGCAATTGGGGTTGATACTTCCCAAGGTGCTCCTGGTGATGCTTTGGAATACAGCGCTTCAGCTGGTGGAGGGGCATTCATAATCGGTAGCAAGAAAGTGATTGCCGATATAAATCATACAACTTCTTATACAACCGATACCCCTGATTTCTGGAGGAGGGAGGGTCAGAAATATCCAAGACACGGTGGACGTTTTACTGGTAAACCAGCCTTCTTCAAACATGTTATGAGTTGTGGGCTGAAGACGATGGAAATGGCCGGTACAGAAGCAAAAGACTATGATTACATTGTAACACATCAACCCAATGGTAAATTTCCAATAAGAGCTGCAAAGGCATTAGGTTTCACTACAGAACAATTTGAAACCGGATTGCTCACTCCCAGGATAGGGAATACTTATTCTGGTGCTATTTTCTTAGGACTTGCAGCTATTCTGGACATCGCGAAGCCGGGTGATAGGATTTTAGCGGTGGCATACGGGTCTGGAGCTGGAAGTGATGGTTTTGACATCACTGTAACGAAAAATATAGAAAAAATGGACCGCAGTGAAACTGTAGAGGATATGATTTCAAGGATGAAGATTGTAAACTATGCCACATATGCAAAATATAGAGGAAAATTGAGAATGGGGGGTTCAAATTGAGGGATGTTAGCGTAATTGGAATAGGGATAACTAAATTCGGTGAGTTGTGGGATAAATCACTTCGGGAATTAGGGCTAGAAACAGGACTCGCGGCGATAAGTGATGCTGGAATAACAAGCAAAGACATTGACGCACTGTACATTGGAAACATGGCTGCAGGATCCACTCTACAACAAGAACATGTAAGCGCCCTGATAGCTGACTATTGTGGTTTGACCAATCAGAACGTACCAGCAACCAGAGTCGAAGCTGCATCAGCTTCTGGTGGGTTAGCAATCAGACAAGCGTACATGGCAATTGCTGGTGGATTCATTGATGTTGCAGTTGTAGGTGGTGCAGAAAAGATGACGGACGTTAGTGATTCGGAATCTTCATACACTGTAAGTATGGGATCTGATGAACAATGGGAATCCCAAGCTGGTGCTACTTTTGCCTCATTACATGCAATGATTGCGCAAAGCCATATGGATGAATTTGGAACCAGCCGAGAGGAACTTTCCGCTGTTTCTGAGAAGAATCATTATCACGCATCACTGAATCCTATGGCTCAATTCCAATTTCAAGTTTCTGGAGAGGCTGTCTCTAACTCAGGAATAGTGTCCAGTCCTCTACGGATGTTGGACTGTGCACCAAACAGTGACGGCGCGGCAGCTGTGGTTCTTTGCGCAACCGATAAAGCCAAAAAATTCAAAAAGAAAGCAATTCGGATTATCGGTTCAGGACAGGCATCTGACACACTGAGTTTGCATCACCGTAAATATTTGAATCGACTTCCGGCAATAGGTATTGCAGCCAGAAGAGCATTCAAAAGTTGTGGGAAAAAGACTAAGGATTTAGATCTAATTGAAGTTCATGACAACTTTACAATCTCCGAGATAATAGCCTTGGAAGAAATTGGAATATTTAAACGAGGCAAGGCTGCCTCTATGGGACTCAAAGGCGAGACAAGATTAGGTGGGAAGATTGCTGTAAACACAAGTGGCGGATTGAAGGCGCGTGGCCATGCCCCAGGTGCTACTGGAATCGCCCAAGTGGTTGAGATAGTTCAGCAACTTAGAGGAGAAGCAGGTGAAAGGCAGATCAAAGATGCCAAAATTGGACTGGCGGAAAATCATGGCGGTACAGCAGCAACTGCCGTAGTACACATACTGGAGGCGGATTAATGTCGGTACCAAGATTCTGGAGAGAGTTAGATTCACGCTATAATCTGGTAGGATCCCATTGTAAGATAACAAATACCTACCACTACCCTAAGAGAAGTTTCAATCCAGAGGCTGGAAGAGACTCAATAGGGAATATGGAAGATTACCAATTCAAGGGCAATGGAAAAGTGATAAACTCGACCGTGGTCCATCAGGCACAGACTGGTTACGAGATGTTCGGACCTTATTGTATAGCAATAATTGAATTAGAAGAAGGGCCAAGAATAACTTCCCAAGTGGTGGATTGTGATCCTGAAATAGTCAAACCTGGGATGAAAGTCAAATCTGTGTTCAGAAAACTTGGAGAAGATAGTGAAAGTGGAATTCTCCATTATGGAACCAAATTCATACCAGATGAAGTTCTGCAAACTGAAAACGATGAAGATGATGACATAGCTGACGTCGAACTATGATTAGATACTTATATATCTGTAGACTCTCCATCCACATAAGATAAATGGCCAAAAAAACAGAAGAACTCTCAGACCCTCGTGTCTGGATTAAGGATTTGGATATCGAAACTACAGCAGATATAGCGATACCAAAAATGTTGGTTGATCAGGTCATTGGTCAAGAACAGGGTGTCGAGATTGTAAGGAAAGCAGCTGAGCAGAAACGGCACGTCATGTTAATTGGAGATCCGGGCACTGGAAAATCAATGTTGGCCCAATCGATATCTGAACTATTACCCAAAGAGGAATTGCAAGATGTACTGGTCTATCACAATAATGAGGATAATAACGAACCAAGAGTGAGAATAGTACCCGCCGGTAAAGGCAAAGAGATTGTTCAGGTCCAGAAAGCCCAAGCAATGATTGAAAAGGAGAAAAAAGCCAAATCACAAATGATGATTGTGTTTATGATAGTCGGTTTCGGTGCTCTTTGGTTTGCCCTGAGCGGATTTAGCAACCCTATGATTATTTTTTACAGTTTGATAGCCGCAGCATTTGTTTTCATGGCCATGAGATATACGAACCAAAGAAATGAAACTGCAAATGTTCCAAAGGGTCTTGTTTTACACAATCATGATGCAGAGGCCGCTTTTGTTGATGCCACCGGTACTCATGCAGGTGCATTGCTGGGAGACGTAAGACACGACCCCTTCCAATCTGGCGGTTTGGAGACACCAGCCCATGATCGTGTTGAAGCAGGAGCGATTCACAAAGCCCACCGAGGCGTTTTGTATATTGACGAAATTAATCTTCTAAGGATAGAGTCACAGCAATCTTTACTAACAGCAATACAAGAGGGAGAATTCTCAATTTCCGGGCAGTCTGAGAGGTCTGCTGGAGCGATGACCAAAACCGAACCAGTACCATGTGATTTTGTTCTTGTAGCAGCTGGAAATCTGGATGCGATAAAGGGGATGCATCCTGCTCTCAGGAGTCGAATCCGAGGATATGGATATGAAGTCTACGTAAATTCAACTATTCCAGATTCTCAGGAAAATCGTGAAAAGTTGGTCAGATTTATCGCGCAAGAAGTGGCAAAAGATGAAAAAATTGGGCACTTCTCCAGGGAAGCAATCGGTGAAATTATACATGAAGCTCAACGCAGGTCGGGACGCCAATCACATCTGAGTCTAAGACTTAGGGAACTAGGAGGTCTGGTCAGGGTTGCGGGTGATATTGCCAGTGAATTAGGTGACGAAAAGGTCACCGCCGAGCATGTCGTTAAAGCCAAGAAAATAGCTAAACCGCTCGAACAGCAGATTGCGGATCGTTATGTTGAGAGGCGCAAGGACTACAAGACTTACTCAGTTGAAGGTTCTGAGATAGGGATGGTCAACGGTTTAGCTGTAATGGGTGCCGATTCAGGGATGGCTGAGATGGCTGGCATTCTAATGCCTATAGTGGCTGAAGTAACTCCAGCTCAATCAAGAGACCGTGGAAGAGTGGTGGCAACGGGTAAGTTGGGTGAGATCGCTAAAGAAGCTGTAGAAAATGTGTCTGCTCTGATTAAGAAATACACCGGTGAAGACATCTCAAAATATGATATCCATGTTCAATTTATAGGTACATACGAGGGAGTAGAAGGGGATTCTGCATCGGTTTCTATCGCAACTGCCGTAATTTCTGCTTTGGAAGATGCAGAAGTGGATCAGACTGTTGCTTTGACTGGGTCCTTGAGTGTGAGGGGGCAGGTATTGCCTGTAGGTGGCGTGACTGCAAAAATAGAAGCCGCCGCGGAAACGGGGGTGACCAAGGTACTCATACCAGCTATGAATATGCAAGATGTTCTTCTAGATTCCAAATACAAGGATATGGTCAAAATAATTCCCGTTTCGACATTGAAAGATGTCCTGGATAATATACTGGTGGCCGGTCCACGAAAAGAAGGATTACTAGAGAGGCTGGCAAAATTTCTTCCAAGTTCTAATATTTCTGGAAAAGTAAATCCGGCTGCTTAGAACTCTCTTATCTCTCCGAAATTTTCTAGGGCTGAACACAGTTCTAATACATCATCCGATGTTGCAACGATAGAGGTACCTAAATGGGCAACGGATGCAACAGCTCCCACTGGTACTTGCTCAAGAATCTCAGAAAGGTTCTCATTCATCAGGCCTGCCTTTTCGGTGAACAGGCGCCCTGTCTTGATTGCTGTCCGAAGATTTACATTGGTCAATTGAATTCCTAAGGATGCTGTGTTTATTATCTCGGTCCACTCTGGATTATTAAGGATCTGAGAGGTATCTCGCCCTAATCCAGAAAGGCAAATTACCATTTTATCTTTAACTGGATAAGTAATGACCTCACCACCATAACCCGGACTCTCTCTTATGACAATTGATGGAAAAATATTTTCTTTTAGGGATGCCGATATTGCCATTACATCACCTAGTCCTGTCTTGTATTCAACTTCGGCCTGATGAGCTGCCTTTACAGATTTTTCAAAATCCTTTTCCAATTCTAGACAGGCGGCCAAAGCTGACGAACCGGAAATTCCCAGACCAAAACCTAGAGGAAGATCTCTTCTCAAATAAATGGTAAGACCTTGATTTCCAGAACCAATCAGTTCTAAGGCACGTAATGTGACGGGATCCTTAATCTGCTTGCCACCACATATTACTACATTCTCGGAGGATTCTGATTGCTCATCGACAACAGCACAGTGAACACCTTGAGGCAATACTAATCCTATACCTGTAGAACCCATCTTCAAAGGATCCTCATCAGGCCAAACTGCAAATGTTAAGCTGACATGCCCAGGTGCAAAACTCATATCGTCTCTTGGTATAATTTAATGGTCTTATCAATTGTATTATCCCATGTTCTTCTTGAAGAAGCATAGGAGTAAGCGGACTCTGATAATTCATCAAGAAGTTTCTCATTCTTCAGAATCTTTGCCACGGCATCAGCCATCTGCCCAGATTTTACCAGAAGTGCATGGCCTTGTGTAGCCTCTCTTACTGAAGGGAGTGATGTAGCAACTACAGGTAACTTGCAGCCCATGTATTCATATATTTTTAGCGGAGAAAATCCATAGTCTAAGTTGGGATAAGGGGCCACACCAACATCGGCTTCAACCAAAAGACGAGGAACGTCTGCCCTTCCAAGCCTTCCAATATGAAACAAATTGGCCAATTCCGGAAGATTTTTACCATATCCGCCTCCAGCAACAATAACATTCAGTTCCGGGTTCAATTTTGCTATCTCTACCAATTCATCAGTTCCATGCCAAGGCCCCAGAGCTCCTACAAAAACAACAATCTTACCTTTCAGTCCTAATTTTTTCCTTAAACCTAGTGGTTCTACATCAGGAGAAAACAAATCATTCTCGTAACCATTCTGAATAACTGTGAAATTGTTGGCCTTGGGATTCCACTTAGAAATCTGTTCTCTGAGAACCGTACTAACTGTAAAACCACTATCGGCTTTCTCTATTTGTTCCCTACAAGAACGGATTGCTTTTTCATTATAGGGCCAAAGTCTGGCAATTCTGGTTGCTGATAATTCAGAACGCATCCAGTTGTCGTCAACCTGTAAGAGCGATTTTACGCCTGCTTCAGAGGCTGCCCTAACTCCTGAACCTGCAAAGATATATCCTCTATCATGAACTAAGTCATATTCTTCAGTCTTTAATTCGGTCAATACTTTCTGGTATGAAGTGCGGGTGAATATGATTCTTTCAAAGGGTATTCCGGGATCAACAATTGGTATAAATTTAAGGTTGGGACTCAAATTGGAAGTATCTGCATTATTAGAATCATACCTACAAATTAAAGTGATATCTATACCACGTTTTGCTAGACCATCTGCTAAAGCCAATTGATGAAGGGTTTGACCTAAGGTATCTGGGACCCTCACAGAGGGCGCTACCATCAGAACTCTCACAGATATGCAAGAATGAACAGGTTTTAGAACTGCCGCTATAGCATACTGTGGCAAATATCACCGTGATTTGTGATCGCGAATTCTTCCAACCTTTCGACCAACGCGTCTACAAAGAGATGTGTAGTATGAAGAAAAGTGGCCACAATATTGAAATCGTAACGCCCCATAAATCGACTGAAATCAAAGAATTTGAAGGCATAAAGGCACATTGTATAGAAACTGGGGGGGCTCCAGGTATTGTTGCCCTAAAAATGATTAGAAAAGCTCTGAAAACGGACTGTGATCTGTTCTATTGCCACGAACTGGACCCTCTTTTATACAGTATTGTTTTAAAAAGGATAACGAGGAAACCAATCATCTGGGACTGCCATGAGTACCTTGTTCCTATGAAAAAAGAACTGCAAGGAAGACTCTCAGCCATACTTACCGAGATTGGCATTTCAATTTGCGCACCCAGAGTTGACCATATTATAACCGTCGATAATCGTTTGGCAAAGACACTATCTAAACTTGGGAAGGTCACGGTTATTCCAAATTATCCTCGATTATCAGATTTCAGTGAACTTACCTCACGTAAAAAGAAAGAAAAATTTGTAGTAATCTATGTGGGAGGTCTGACAGAGAGAAGAGGAATTAAAATAATTTTAAAGGCCATACACCGATTAAAAGAAAGGAGGAATATAAGTCTCCGTATAGTTGGTGGTTTTTACGATGGGGAATTGGAGAAATGGGCACATCAATATGGCTCTGAAAACGAACTCGATATTGATTGGTTAGGATGGGTAGACTACAGAGAATTGGCGCCAGTCATCGCAGATTCGGACTGTGGATTATTCGTGAATCAGCCTGGGCCCCGGTATCTGAAAGGATTGCCAACCAAGATATTTGAATACATGATTATGGGACTGCCAGTTGTATCTGCTACTGGGCCTCTGCTTGATTCATTAATCAACGGGAAAAATCTGGGTGTCACTGTGGACTCGACAAATCCAGAATCGTTGTCAGATGGAATAGAAACTTTGATGGAACATAGTAATTTACAGGAAATGGGGAAAAGGGCACACGACACAGTCAAGAAGAATTATTGTTGGGAAGCAAAAGAAGACAAATTATTGAGAATAATCGAAAAGCTGACTAGTTGAGTTCGCCTCTGACGAACATAATGTAACGCTGTTCTTCATTTTCTTCAAAAGGATGCTGATCCACATTACGTTGATAGGCTATACCCATCCACGAACCGTCGGGCGAAATGACCGTTTCAAAGAAATCATGTAACGCATGAACATCACTATTTGATTCCTCGTAGGCTGTAACTGTATGCAAAGGCGTAGGGTCTGCAATTTCAAAGTCCCAAGTATCATTCGATTGAGGTTCATCCAAATAAGCTGAATAAAGATGCCAAGGAGTTCCTTCAGTATAGCCTGTTGAATTTCCAGTTGAATAATCCATCCCGTAAAATGAGACGGCTATACGATTTGTTTCACTTATGGATACGAAAGGATACATTGTTATTCCATCCCATTCAGGAGTTATCTCCCAAGTTGACCAATTGACTCCATAGTCATAGGACAAGGCTATGTTCATCTCCCATGCACCTACTTTGCCTTCTGGACAATCAGCCCATACCACCGCAACCGTACCCTGCTCATTAGTGTTAACCAGAGGATATCCCTCAGGAGGATTACCTTTGCGATCGCCAACAACTACTGGGTCCTGCCACGTACCATCAGATGGGCCTGGACCGGTACCTCTTCCATAATCATCACTTATACGTACAATAACTGTACCTGACGCAGTGTCTGCATTTTCTTGAGCAACATAAACGTAAGAACCATTACGCTGAGCTGCAATCGTGGACCAGCCTCCTGGCATGGAATAACACTGGGAAAAGGTGGTTCCGCCATTTTCCGAGTGATAATACCAATATCGTCCCGAGTCTATGGTACACTCGGGAGGAGGAACGCCTGAATTCCCAAGGTAGTGGATAATTCCATCTCCTTGAGCTGCCAGCCATGGTCTATCATCAGCTGCCATTGAATTCATGCGTTGACAGACTCCCAATTCATAGCTATTACCACCATCAGAGAAGATATGCCACCAATTGTCCTCAAGTGTTGTATCCAAATAATAAATCATGTCATTTACATCCACAGATATATCACCCTCATCCCCTAAACATTCTGAACCCCCGGCTGCATAGTTAGCCATCAGCATATTACCTGGAGTGGGGTCAAAATTATCGCCATGATCCCATGTAAGTCCACCATCATTTGTCTTCCAAAACCAAGATGCCCAATAATCCCATGATGTGCTTTCACCTTCTTCACAAGCATACCATAGCCCTGGATCATCTGGATCAAGGAAAATAGGAATCGGTGCATCTTCACCACCCCACCTTAAATCCTTGTGAGCCGTGATGAACATATTACCCTCAGAATCAAGAGATAAACTTGGTTCGTAGCCTATTCCATATTCTGGATAAGTCTGTCCATTCGTTTCATCTATACACTCCTCATCTCTGGGCATAAAAACTGGCTCACCCCATTCAATTCTCTCTTCTATTCTAAAAAAATCATCTATCTCATCTGTACTGTCATCATCAAGCCAAATCAGGACACCAGATATAGTAAGCATTGAAACAATAAATAGAGCAAACATTTTTTCCCCATCGTAATCGAACATATGTTCTGGTTCCTTTCTAGTGGCCATGACATCTCTGGATTTCGTCTGGTTATATAGAATATTGGTATGCTAATATTTTATACACACAGAAAACTATACTAACTCCAATAAAGCTGGGACGGGTCCAGTTAAGGTGAATAATAAACTGATAAAGGAGAAAAATGGCGGCACAACCACAAAGATACGGGTCCATACGTGAGTTTCTAGACAATCTGCCAAGTCAACCTTGTATCTGGCAACCAGAGAACCCTAATATTTGTAATACCTGTCTGAGAATAAATGAACCTGTTGCAAAAATCTGCTCAGTCTGGTCTCAGGCTTTGGAAGATGCTCCACTTGAAGAAATCGACTTTGAAGAAGAAATTAGATCCTTACCTTCTGTAGTTGAAATTGAAGACGATTTTGAAATGGTAGATGATCTGGACCAAGTACAGGAAGCCGAACAGGTAGTGGCTGAGATTGATATTGTAGAAACCAGTAGTGATTGGGATATTCCTGCCGAAGCTGCTGTTGAAGCTGAACCTGTAGTAGAATCAGTCGAGGCTACAGTAGAAGTTGAACTTGTCCAGGATGCTGTTGAAGCTGAAGCTATAGCCACAGAACATGTTGAAACAGCCATTCAAAAAGAAGAGACTGCGGTAGAGGCCGTGGCAGAAGCCTTAGATGCCAAGGCAGAAGCTATTGAAGGCCATACAGAGGCTATAGCAGATGAAGCCGAAGCGGCTGAATCTGTAACCACTGCTGTGGAAGCTGAAGCTGTTGCCACTGAAGCGGTTGTTGAAGCTACAGAACAAGTAACAGAATTAGTGGAACAGGGGGCTGATGAAGAAGAAATAGAGGAAGCTGTAGCCGATCTGGAAGAAAGTGTTGAAAAACAAAAGGATGCTGAAGCCGTTGTAGTCGAGGCTGTAGCTGTAGAAGGTATAGCTACAGAAGAGGTAGAAACCACAGCAGAAGAGGAGGAGGAAGCCACTGACAAGCTTGAAGAAGCAATAGTAGAGGTAGAAGAATCCTCTGAGGAGCTGGCCGAGGCGTTGATTCAGAAAGAAGAAGCAATTGAGGAAAAGGAAGAAGCTATCGAAGCTACTGAAAAATCTGAAGATGAGGAAATCGATAGAGGAGATGAACCTTTTATCATTGGAGATGAGGTTCTTCACGGTGTTTATGGTGATGGAACTGTCACTAATGTGACAGAGATTGGAAAACATTGGTCAATAAAAGTTGAATTTGAAGAAGGACAGAGAACAATCTTGGGTACATTTTTAACTTTGAAGGACGTTTCTGAGGGTGTCCCTGATGAGAAAATAGAGGAAACTCAGGAGGATGCCGAAGCTTATCAAAGGCCGTCCGAAGAAGAAGAAACCGAAACCGAGGAAGATAAACCTGAGGATTCAGAAGAAGAACCTGAAACTGAAGTATTGGAGACTGTAATGGCCGAAGCTGTGGTTGAAGAACCAGTAGATCATGGTGACTATGAACCAGGTACCAAGGTTTCACATACGATATTTGGTGTTGGGGAAGTTAAAGACAGTAAACCCAAAGGTGAAAACTACAAATTAGATATAGACTTTGAGGATGGCACGAGTAAGACCTTGTTGTCAACCTTCATTGAAATTGTAAGCGATGATTCAACTGAAGGAGAAGATGATGATGAAATGAATGACGATGGTGGCGAGAATGAGGTTGTAGAAGCTGAGGCTATAGCAGTTGAGACCGAAGCCGTTATTGCTGAACCTGTCGAAGAAGTTGTTGAGGCCGAAGCCGTTACTGCTGAACCTGTTGAAGAAGTTGTTGAGGCTGAAGCTGTTTTGGACACTGACGTTGTTTATAGCAAGCCTGAGAAAGACGACGCAGAAGCAATAATCGATCTTTCAAAACCTGAAGTTCAAGACGCCGAGATAGTTGACGAAGACGATTGATGGAACTTCATAGTAGAAGACTTATTCTTCGTCAATACACAAAAGATGACAAAGAATCTCTGATAAAGTTATTGAATGATAAAGAAGTCAGTAAGTGGACCGAAAGGATACCCTTCCCATATACCGAAAAACATGCTGATTGGTGGATTAATAACAAACCAGAAAATGATTATGTATATGCCATTGTTAAGAAAGATAATTCTCTAGTCGGAGGCATTAACCTTACTACCAAAGGAGAAATCGGATGCTGGATTGGAAGACAATATTGGAACCAAAACTTTGCTACAGAAGCAATAGAAAGAATAAAGCAATTTGGATTTAAGGAATTAAAATTGGATAATTTGTGGGCTGCAACACACAAAGAGAATAAAACTGTTTTTAGATTAATAGAAAAGACAGGTTTTACTAGGGTTGATGACAGACCCTATCATGTTGAAGGTGTGGGTGATACCAAGATAAGACCACATTTTGAATTGACCAAATAGGTCTTAAACCAACCCCCTCAGTGAAATCTTAGTGGCCCTGTGGGGTAGTTTGGTATCCTTGTAGCTTTGGGAGCCATAGACTCCGGTTCAAATCCGGGCGGGGCCACCACTATCAAATTTGTCAGTAAGCTGATTTAGTTGTGGTTATGATTACAGATGCGATTTTGTATGGGTCCCCATTAGAAGCTGGTCTTCTGTCCTCGAGCCTCCCCTTCCAACCAGCATCAACGGTTCCTACGGGTATCCGTATTGATGCGCCTCGATCATACATTGCATACGAAAACTGGTCTATGGCCTGAGTTTCATGAGCTCCTGTCAATCGCTTATCATTATCTGCTCCATAGACCGAAATATGTTTCTCTATATTTTGACCAAAAGCCTCACAAACCTTGTTGAATGTTTTTTCATCTCCACATGT
>DAXQ01000043.1:13719-15042 GCA_002506485.1 Euryarchaeota archaeon UBA136
CGGCTTTGGATGCCACTCTATGGCAATTCCATATTTCTCTGCATTTCTCTCAGCTAAATATCTAGATATCCACATCTCATCACCGGCATTCTTGGCACCCTTCGAGAATAGTTGGTATTCCCACTGGCCTGCTGCCACCTCAGCATTAATACCTTCAACATTCAGCCCTGCGTCCAGACACTGATTGAGATGATCTTCAATTATTTCTCGCCCAAAAGTATTCTCTCCACCTACAGAACAGTAAAATTGGCCTTGTGGAGTTTGATCTTTGGGAAAGCCTAGAGGAAGGTTGGTTTCTGGATCCCACAAGAAATATTCTTGTTCAAAACCAAACCAGAAATCATTATCATCATCATCAATTGTAGCTCTTCCATTGGATTCATGAGGAGTTCCGTCTGCATTGTAGACTTCATTCATCACCAGGAAACCATTGACCCTATCCGGATCAGGATACACTGCGACTGGCTTGAGTAGACAATCAGAAGCATTCCCTTCGGCCTGTTGTGTCGAACTACCATCAAATGCCCACATCGGACAATCTTTCAATTTACCTGAAAAATCTTTCCTAATCAACGTCTTACTTCTTAGACTCTGGGTCGGCTTGTAGCCATCTAACCAAATATATTCTAGTTTTGATGTTTTTCCCATAATAATCCAGTTTCCATTGAGACAGACTATATAAAAAATACCCCTTTTCTGATTCTAAAGCCTAATTTTCAGAAAATAATTGATTTATTACATAGTAATTTATATATAGGATGAACAAATGTTCAAATAATGGCAGTTAGTGACAAGGATTCTGAACTTTTGCGTTGCTTGAACCAAAATGGTAAAGCCTCGCAGCGAGAGCTTGCAGCGTCAACAGGTGTTGCGCTAGGCACCGTGAGCAATCATATCAAGAACTTGGAAAATGAGAAAATTATACGCGGTTATTTTGCAGATATAGATCCTGAAAAAATTGGGTTCACTTTGACCGCAATAATAAATCTCAGAATAACTAAAGGTAAGATAATGGATTTACAGGCCACCATAGCAAAGCATCCTAGGGTCTTCGGAGTCTATGACGTGACTGGAGAATGGGATTCTCTGGTTCTGGCGCGGTTTCGTGACAGAGAAGAAATGGACTCGTTTATCAAAACTGCCTTATCACAAAAGAACATTGAGAGAACCAGCACCTCTCTGGTTCTGAATACCGTAAAGGAAGAACGAAGAGTTTTACTATAAAAACTGAATCAGCCGGACCCCTCAGTGAATATCTAACTGCTTGACTTCATATCGGTCGCCCAGTTCCTCTATCGTTGCAATCAATGACGTAATATCCCC
>DAXQ01000066.1 GCA_002506485.1 Euryarchaeota archaeon UBA136
CCAGAGATAATTCGTCAGGCTTGCAGAGTCCGGTGCCAGAGCAGTCGCTGTAAAATTGACCTGGGTACCTATATTGACATACCATGGTTCGACCGATGTTATCTTGGCATACGGGAATGATCTTACGGTAATATTGATGGTCTTTGGGACCGACCAGGCTCCAGTTTCATCCTGTACCTTAAACGTAATTGTATGGTTGCCAAAAGATAGATTGGATTCATGGATTGTGAAATTAGCTTGTGTGCTTAATAGACCATCTATAGATGACGACCAAGAATAAGCTGCCACGTATCCGGACTGGTCTGTGGCTGAACCCTTGAAAGTGATGTCGTCTGGTGCATTGAATTCAGTCCGTGAAATATTGGAGACTCGAACCTCGTCAATTACACCCTCAAAATAATCGCAACTCCACCAGCCACAATCGGCCCCGATCCTTGTTTGCCAGCCCCAATGGTAAAGTTCATAACCGGAAGAAAATGATAACGACCCGTCTTCTACTCCATTGATATAAACCTTCATGACATCATCATCTTCGCTAACTGTTCCTGCAATATGATACCACGTACTATTCGACAAAGACGTCGAACCTGTAAGATAATGATTTCCTCCATTATGAAAATAGGCCTTCAGATATACCCTCTCATTGGAGGTTATACAAAGACCAACAGGACTTGTGCCCCATTGAACAACACAATTTTCGTCCGAGAAGTAATCTTCAAAATAAATCCAGGCTTCGATAGTAACCTCACCATTGTGTGAACTCGTATCGCTTGTGGAATAAACATAATCATTATCGCCATCAAATTCCAGAGCATATCCTGATTGGCCTGTAACCCAGGAAGGACTGTTTTGTATTGAACCTGTCCAATCATAGGAACCATCATCACTGGTAGATGATCCTGAACCCTCATCAAGGCGCCACATGTGAATGGTGTTGGAATCGACATCGGGCTTTTCTGGAGTAAAGGTTCCATTGGTGTAGACTGTTACTGGAGAAACCGAAACTATTGTGCCAACCGGCTGGTCATTGATGTAGAGCCATCTGTCACTCTTGACTGACCACAGTGACGAATTGTCCTGAACGTAGAATTCTATTGTATGGTTACCTGGAGAGAGAGAAGTAGTATTGAAAGAAGACTGTGTGCTCAGAAGTCCGTCTATATCTGAAGTCCACCTGTATCTTACGATCGTGCCATCAGAATCTGTTCCAGTACCGTTAAAGAAAACTCTATTTCCTTGATCATCCATCCAGGCGGATATATTCAATGATGTCACCGTAGGGGTCTTGAAGATCTTGTAGGTGAAATTCGACCATCCGGACCAGCTGCCACTACTGTCTTTGAACCTGACAGAGATAGTATGATTCCCTGAGGTAAGCGTTGAGGCATTAATGGTAAAGCTCGAGGTATTACCGATATAACCATCCTTGCTCGAGATCCAGGTGTAATTGGTGATCAGGCTATAACTATCAGCCACCGTTACACTGAACGTGATATTGTTACTGACTGCATCAAAAGGGTAATTAGCGGATTCAGAACTACCAATGGTTACGGCAGGAGTGAGAGGATCGTGCTCGTAAACATATATCCAGTCCCACCATGCGTAATATTGGTCGTTCTCACGGCATTGACAATTCTCTCGTCCCAGGGCCAAGACCTCCTGATCAAGGCCTCCGTTATCAAATGAAATATTCTTGTGTTGAGGCCAGGAACCAGAAGCCCCGCTCTCTGAGTAATAGTAAGCCATTGAATTTGAACCATTGGCTACGAGAGTGATTTGTACCCAATTATCTACGTAATTTCTCCATTCATTAGTGTGTTCATTACAATCATCAAAAACAACGGTATCTACCTCATTTTGCCAAAAACCGGCACCAATATTATCGCAGGTGTCATCAAACCAGCCTACGGCCTGATAGCCACCCCAATTATTCCAATCTGTGTAAACTCTGGTCTTTGCTACATAATTACCAGTGAAATTCATTTTACTTGTTAGTCTTCTTTCGTTATAACCCCAATTTGGGCAGGATTGGCCAGAACTGTATATTGGATAGAGATAGCCATTACAAAGATCGAAATAATCAGTATCTCCTTCCCATAAGTCAGAATTTATCGAATCACCGCTAAAATCATCAAAAAAGGTGAATACAGTAGTCGCATTGCTCTCGGACGCTAACTCCGAGTTGCCATAAAGGAATAGGAAATTCGAAGTTCCACTGACGGGTAGCTTGACCAGAATCGTGGAAGTGCCAGTATTGTCCCACTGCTCTATCCAGTAATTGTATTTCGTATCTCCCGATGATGAATAGAATCTTATATCAGAGCCATCAGATCTAACGTGCGAGTAATTGAAATTTGATGTGTCCAGAACTATATTGACAACCGAATCTGTAATTGATGTGGCAGGTGCAAGAGTGATCTGGCGAGAATAATCAAAAGTAGGGTTGAAACTACCAGAGCCCTGAACGCCGAAGTCGGGAGTTGTACTCAGACCAGTCACGAGAACATGCTCATAATCCTTGAACGACCAGAAACCATCCACGTCCTTGGCCCTGAAAGTTATGTTATGATAACCTGCTGACAAAGCGGTAGTGGAAAAATCCTTACTGGTACTAATCAGGCCGTCTAGGTCAGAACGCCATTGATAGCCAGCAATAGAACCATCATTGTCGGTTGCCGTGGCAGTGAGACTTACAGATGTACCTGTCGGGGCCGCATTAGGGGTTATCGAGGTTATATTGACCACTGGAATCGCCTTGATACGTATCATCGTGGCCGAACTGGTAACTGTATATCCATCATTATCCTTGACCCTCAGCGTTATGTTGTGATATCCTGCAGTAATGCCTGTT
>DAXQ01000084.1:0-599 GCA_002506485.1 Euryarchaeota archaeon UBA136
GGAAGGACACCCTGCATACCACCGCTGGCATTGATGAATTTGAAAAGATTGTGGAACAGCGCCGTCGAGGAACATAATGCTAGTGAATATCATGAAGCCCATGAGCTCTTTGAAGACTTGTGGTTAGAATTGGATGAAAGGCGAGAGAAAGATACGGTCCAGACTCTAGCACAGGCAGATGCCTTAGCTGTCCATATCAAAACTGGGAATATACGGGCTGCCCAGAGATTAATGAGGCAGCTACCAGAATTGGTCCAGACATTTCCATCAAGTTACAATGGAATTGACCTCAAGGAAATGAAAGTGTGGATTAACGATATGATAGTAAATATACCTTCTTCTGGAGAAATTAAAACTGTAACCGGAGCAGAGCCTCCAAAATTAATCAAGAGCCGAAGTTAACTTGTTGTAAGGCTCTGGATCAGAATCACAAGCCTTCTGGAAAGGTTGAAACAATTCATGGAGGGCTGAGGCAGTACCATTCTTCAGATCCTGAGGGTGTACTGAGCCGGCTAAGTAGCTCTTTTCCAGATCCAGATAAGAATCGAAAGTGAGATTACCGCCAAATTTCTGGGGTCTTTTAATTGTAATCTTGCCCA
>DAXQ01000084.1:998-10513 GCA_002506485.1 Euryarchaeota archaeon UBA136
TTGGCCAATTTTTTCATCAGGATTTTTTCATTATCATGTACCAAAAGAGCTCCAGATGGATTGGATTTGGACATCTTGGAATCTGTATCCATCCTGCCGGGGCCCGATAATGATCCTAAAAGAGGAGTGTGAAGCGCTACAGGCTTTGATATTTTCAGTTTGTCAGCTGCATCCCTGGCCAACATGTGAGCATGCCTCTGATCCATCCCTCCTAGTGCCAGGTCAACTTTTAAGGCATAAATATCTGTAGCCTGCATAGCCGGATAGAAAAATTTGGACATGTCTCCATCTGCTTCATCCTCATCCCGGCCCATTATTGACAAGGCTCTTCGCATTCTTTTCAGACTGCTGGCCTTGGAAACGCGGAGGACCATCTCCCAGTAACCATCCTGACGAACCAATTCACTCGCAGTCTTGAAATCAAAACCTGGTGAGAAAGCTGAGAACATCTGTTTTTGGTATTCGACACCAGCCCTAAGATTATCCCAATCACCACCCAGTTTGTCGTTAATGTACCCATGCCAATCTGCTAAGAGGATTACTACTTCAAAACCAGATTCGACAAGTTCGCGTGCCTTCAGCATAGGTACCAATGAACCTGCATGCAGAAGCCCTGAAGGTTCGAAGCCCACGTACGCCTTGGGTTTATCGTTAGAAGCAAGCAATTCATGAAGTTCATCGTCGGTTACACACTCGGCAATACCTCTCAAGACAAGGGCCTTGCGATCAAACATATCACTGTGGAAACGAAGCAGTAGTTAACTGCTTTGGTTAAATATAAATCCATCATAAAATTATTTAAATAAGGGTAGACAGTAAGGTAGGAGTTAAACATGTCAGAATCTAATCCCGATGTGCTCAGAGCAGTTCGCCTTTTGGTAGGAGATATCGTAAATAAGGAAAGGTACGTAATGTTGCCTGCTGAACCTGGAGAGGGGGACCCCGTCCTTGGAAAATTCAGGACTGTTAGTGACGCAAAGCGTTTCGCGAAGCGGAGCGATATTGATGAATTCTCCCTCTGGACAAGACTTAAAGTTGTTGGTGGAGGAGAAGGTCTGAAAGAAGATTTTGGAGAGGGGGATGATGACTTGGATGATGATTTAGGTGATCTTTTGGATGACGACACGGACCTTCCTGATCTGGATGAGGATGCTGACCTAGATGAATTGTTATGAGCAATCCTATAACTATTCGTGAGATAGCTAAACACAATTTGAAGAATCCCGTATTGATTGACGGGTTTCCAGGTGTAGGCTTGGTAGGGACAATAGTCGCTAATTTTCTCATAAATACACTCAAACTAGAACAGATTGGTGTAATTGATAGTTATAAATTTCCACCAATTTCAGTCGTGAAAGATGGTGAACCACATAACCCCATGAGACTTTATTCAGGTGAACAAATTTGTAACGATGGTTCCTGTAACCAAGTTATAGTCTGTGTCAGTGAGTTCACACCACCAGCTGAAATTACGAAGGACCTAGTCAAGACCCTCATGGACTGGGCCGAAGAAAATGGATGTAAGAAGATAATATCTGCGGAGGGTTTTACTTCTGGGCCTAAGGCTGATGGTGAGGCGAATGATGTTTATGGTGTGTCATCAACCATTGGGTCTAGAAAATGGATCAAGGACGCTAAGGTAAAACCGTTTACCTATGGTACTGTAGGAGGAATTACGGGGGCACTCCTTAACGAGGGGAAGATCAGGAAAGTAAATGTTCTGGGATTACTAGCAGAAGTCAGTGAAGACTCACCCGATGCTCGGGCTGCTGCAAATGTAATCAAGGCCATTGATGAACTATTACTTGCTATAGAACTTGACCCCGAACCTCTGCTCAAAGAGGCACAGAGCTTGGAGCAAGAAGTTAAGATAGTCCGAGACCAGGCTCCACCCGAAGTATCTGCGGCAGTTCCAAGATATATTGGATAGACTTAAACCCCCTCTTAGTACACCACATACGTGAGTCAAATTGTAGATACTAGGACCAAAGAGGTTGTTGGTGATGCTCTAAAATTACTGGAAGATAAGGGCTGGCCAGAACTGCCAATAGACTTAGAGCCTCCTATCGGAGATTTTGCGATAATTTGTTTTCCAGCTGCAAAGACATTGAAAAAGGACCCCTCAGTAATTGCAGAAGAGTTAGCACTTGAATTGAATGAACTGGATGCTGTGGCTTCGACTTCTGTCGAAAAAGGGTACTGTAATATCAATTTAAAATGGGATGATTTTGCAAATAAACTTGTAGATGAGATAAGTAATGAAAGCTACGGGAAGGGAAAAGGTAAGAAAGAAAAGATTCTGATCGAGCATACCTCCGCAAACGCAACAGGACCCTTCCATATGGGTAGAGCTAGAAATCCCATTATTGGGGACAGCATAGCTCGTCTATTGTCCTATTCCGGTCATGACGTCAAAACTGAATATTATGTGAATGATACTGGTCGGCAGGCTGTAACGCTGGCCTATGGGATTGATAATTACAAACCTGAGAAAGAAGGTAAGAAGGATCACCGTCTGGTAAATTGCTACCGCCTAGCTTCTGAAGAATTAAAAGACAACGATGACATCCGAAAGATAATTTACAGAGATATGGAACTTATCGAGAAAGGAGACAAGAAGACACTCCTGAAAGTCAGAGAAGCGGCAGAGCAGATGTTGGAAGGGATGAAACTGTCACTACAGAGATTAAAAGTCGAAGCCGATTCCTATTTCCACGAGTCCAATCTGATAGCATCGGGTGTTGTTGACAAGGTTATTGAGGATCTCAAGCAGAGTAAACTGTGTGACGAGGAAAACGGAGCCTATTATCTGGATTTGGAGGCGGAAGGAATAGCGGGAAGAAATCAGAAATTCTTTTTTACAAGGAAAAATGGACTAAGCCTTTACACAACAAGGGATATCGCTTATCATCTGGATAAGTTCAACAGATGTGATGATGCACTGAACATACTAGGTGAGGATCACAAACTGCAAGGGAGATTATTGGGAATTGCCCTTAGAGAATTGAAATCCAAAGAACCAAGGAACTTATTCTATTCTTTTGTCAACCTTCCCGGTGGTAAAATGTCAACTAGAACGGGGAGGGTAGTCTATCTGGATGACATAATGGAGCAGATAGTTGGATTGGCTAAACAGAAATTAGGTGAAGGTACATCCCAACGGGGAAGGTGGAAAGCAGAGATCAAGGAACACCAAAAAGAGAAATTAGCTGAGGAAATTGGGATTGGTGCGCTTAGATACAACATCCTGAAGGTACAAGCTGAAAAAGGATTCACCTTCAATATTGAGGAGGCTTTGAATTTACAGGGGGACTCGGCACCATTTGTAATGTATTCACACGCCAGAACCTCTTCCATACTTAGAAAATATGGCAAGGACATGCCTAAACCTAAACTTAATTGCACTCTTGGAGATTCAGAGATAAACTTATTGAGAACGTTGGCAAAATGGCCCAGAAATGTCAAGAAAACAGCCTCGAATCTTGCAATTCACAATATACCAAACTATGTACACATTCTAGCTTCAGACTTTAACCAATTTTACAGGGACTGCCCAGTCATTGAAGATGAAAACGAAAGTTTTAGAATAAATCTGGTGAAGTGTTCTCAAAAGATATTGAGACAGGGTTTAGCCATATTAGGAATCAAAGCCCCTGACAGAATGTAATGGTGGTGAGGGGGAGATTCGAACTCCCGTGGTCGCGATCTGCAGTCGCGTGCATAGCCGGGCTCTGCCACCTCACCCGTAATCCGATATTAGCTATATCTATATTATTGATTACCCGAGCGAGCAATGGTTCGGGAAACATCAGCTGAGGACAATTTCTTCTTCATGTCCTGAAGTAATTTCTGGTAATGGATGATTTGCTCCTTGATTCCATCCAATTCAGATTCATCTGCATCATCATTCTCCAGCCTGATTCTAACTTTTTCCCGGCGGTTTTCCCATCGTTCCAACTCCCTGAGAGCCTCCATTATCTTGTCCTCGACCTCGGCCATTACATCAACCTGATTGTTTCAAGATTATAAGGTACTCGGGCATCCAATCTGATTTTGCGCCTGATGTCGTTTGCAAACTGTTCACATTTCTGTGAATCACCGTGATTCAATATTACCACCTTAGGTCGTGGACGTATCGTTCTAAGGTAACGCATCAATTGACGCTTGTCACTATGTCCTGAGAAACCTTCACAAGTCTCAAGATTCATGTTGACCTTCACGGGTACCATTCCACCATTATCTCTATCATGGAGATGGATTTCTGATGCACCCTGTTGTAATCGTTGACCCATGGTCCCTGCAGCCTGATAACCAACAAAGACCATGGTATTGTTAGAATCTGGGGCCCAATGCCTGAGATATTCCATCACAGGCCCTCCATTGACCATGCCTGAAGTAGCCAAGACTATAGCCGGTTCGTCTCGGCCACATATTTCTTGCCTCATCTCGGAATTTTCAACTTTATTGAATATTTCCGAACGGAATGGATTGTCCTGATTCTGGTAGATCTTGTTGCGAAGATTGTTATTCAGATATTCAGGATAGGCTGAATGAAGTGCTGTGGCTTCCCATATCATTCCGTCCAGATAGACCGGCATATCCTTCAATTTACCATCAGAATATGCTTTTTCCAAAACGAGCATTACCTCTTGGGAACGACCCACCGCAAAAACCGGGATCAGAATCTTACCTTTCTTCTCAACCGTACGATTGATTATCTCAGTGAGGTTTCGAGTACCTTCTTCCCTAGCAGGTTGAAAGTCATTGTAGCCTCCATAGGTCGATTCCATAATCAGGGCCTCCAATCTAGGAAAATTATTGACGGCACGATCGAACAACCATGTATTTTCGAACTTTATATCTCCTGAGAATACCAGATTGTACAAGCCATCTCCAACATGAAAATGTGCGGCTGCAGAGCCAAGAATATGGCCTGAATTATGGAAAGTTAGCTTCAAATCAGGAGAAATATCGGTAGTGTCCCCATAATTTATCGTAATCGTGTTTCGTATAGCATGCCTGATGTGTTCAGTGTTATATGGAACCCGGTTGCCTTCTGCATTCTGAATCTTGATATAGTCCATTTGCAGGAGAGAAGCCAGTTCCCTTGTTGGAGGGGTGCAGTATATTGGCCCGTCGTATCCATACACAAACAACATTGGTAGAAGTGCAGAATGGTCAAGATGCGCATGTGTCAGGACTACAGCATCGATTCCTTCTAGGGGTGTAACTTCAGGTGCACTCAGGAATGGACTTGGTTCCTTATCATTACCAGGGTTAAAACCACAATCTATCAGGACCTTACTATCTTTAGTCATCAACAAATGGCATGATCTTCCAACCTCTCGATAACCACCTAAAGCTGTTACTCGAACGTATTGTTCGCCTTCTATAGTGTCACGAAATACTTTTTTACCTACTTTAGTCAAAAATTTCTTCCGCTCCACACCTATTTTATCGCCAAGCATATAGTTTCGAATTTCCTTAAGGGTCTTAGATTCCATGGGAGCAGAACGTATCACAATCGGATTCCATCCTATTTCCCGGCGTACCTGATTTAGAACTGAGCCATGTTTTCCTATTGCTCGACCAGGATTAACTGCCTCAATGATAACATCACCATTGATTTCATCAAACTTTACTTCGACTACTTCGGCCTCTTCGGGAAGGACCTCCAATAGCTTCTGTTTTGCCGAAACGATTGGTTTTCTAACGCTGGGATCGGCCTTGATTATAATTCTTTTCCTGACCTTCTGGGCCAACGTCCTGATAACCTCATTGTTTTCCGAGAAAATCTCAACATTGGGTGTATAGAGGACAACATTTGATGATTCAACCTTTACATCTGTAAAGGCTATGTTATCCGGTATTACCTCCGTTGCGACTTCCTTGACTAGTTTTATTACGTCTTCTACGGCCATTTTTTGACCTTCCTGCTTCTTGTTTGACTAGCTACTTAGGCTGCCAATTTAGTCTGAATTTTAGCTATATCTTCCGGAGACACCCTATGATAGCCATTGGAATCAATGACACACATCGAAATACCGTCCCCAGATGCTGAGTCCCTTTTCATTGCGGCAGTTAGGGCTCTGACGCCTAACACCTTGCCTTGCTCAACTGATAAATCCTCTATGAAACGATCCTCAAGTACTCCATAAACGAAAGGTGACCCTGAACCTGTGGTCTGGAACTTATCAGGTATCGATCCACCTGCCGCATCTAATGAATAAACGTGACCACCCTCTGAATCAATGCCCCCCAAAAGAAGCTGAACCCAGAATGGCATATATCTCCTACCATTCATTATGTTGGCCATTAAAGTGGATGCTGCCCTCAAAGACATCGTGGTTCCAGTTTTCAACTCATACAACTTTACTTCAGCTGACAACCACCGGGCCAACATTTGTGCATCTCCAACCAGACCTGCAACGGTCAAAGCCATATTATCAGATATCTTGAAAAGCTTCTGGGTTGTCTTGTGCCCAATCAAATTACCCATGGTGGCTCGCATCTCGGTCGCCATTACTATACCGTCCGTGCAAACCAAACCCAAGGTTGTTGTACCTTTTTTCAAATCTTTTTCTGTCAAAAACTCCCTCCGGGAAGTAAAACTGAGTGTTCAGTGGAGCTAAGTATATTAGATTAATGCTCTAGTAAATAGTGGTAAACAAAAGTTAAATATCGGCCACCAATCGAGAATAGAGGTAATGTAGTGTTCAAAGCCAGAATTAAAGCAGATAATCTAAAAGAATTCATAGGTACCGTAGGGTCCTTAGTTGATGAAGCAAAACTGAATGTTAGTGAAGATGGAATGCAAATCAAGGCTGTCGATCCATCACACGTGGCAATGATTGAAGCCAATCTGATAAAATCTGCCTTTGACAGCTATGAAACCGATGTCGTAGAAATGGGCATTGACATTGACAAATTCAAAACGGTTCTAGCCGTTGCCGGAAAGGACGATATGGTTGATCTGGAGAAAGATGACAAACTGAACCGTCTTGTTGTGAGTATCGGAAATCTGACTCGGGCCATGCCTCTTCTTGATACTTCAGGAATGCCTGACCCGAAAGTACCTTCTCTCGATTTACCGGCCTTTGTAAGCGTCACTGTCGAGGAAATCTTACAAGGACTTAAGGCCTCAAAATCGGTTTCAGACCACATCGCACTTTCAACGACCAAGAAAAGTTTTAGATTGGTCTGCGAAGGTGATAATCAAAACCGGGTTGACCTTACACTAGGCAAAGAACAACTGGAAAAACTGGACTCCCCTGAAGAGACCACATCCCTTTTCTCTCTTGAATACTTTGCACTGATGGTCAATTCATTGCCTTCCGACAGAATTCTGCACATTAACCTGGGTACCGATCTGCCGGTTAAAGTTGATGCGGATTTAGCTATAGAGGACCTGACTGGGGCACAGGGTAATGTTAAATTCTTACTAGCTCCAAGAATTGACAGAGAATAATGAAAAAGGTTAAACATTTCCTCCATATTTCTGATTATGGAAGTGAGGAACTGTGGGACATTCTGAACTTATCCAAAGAAGTAAAGGCAAAATTCAGGAATAGAGAGGATTATACTCCATTCAAGAATAAATCTCTGGCAATGATATTTGCCAAGCCATCAGCCAGAACCAGAGTTTCCTTTGAAACCGGATTTGAATGGATGGGAGGACATGCGCTATTCCTAGGACCAGATGATATCGGAATTGGAAAACGTGAAGCTATCAAGGACATATCAAGGGTTTTTAGCAGATACAATGATGTAATCATGGCACGTCTTTTTGATCACAAGCATATTCTGGAACTGGCTGAGCACTCAACCATCCCTATCGTCAATGGGTTAACTGATTATAACCATCCATGCCAGATTATGGCTGATATTTTTACAGTGTGGGAACATCTGAGAAGTATTGAAAATGTCAAGATTGTCTACATGGGTGATGGAAATAATATTGTCCATTCCTGGTTGCATCTGGCCATGCGTTTCCCTCTCAATTTTGTTTGTTGCTGTCCCAAGGGCTATGAACCTAACAAGGACCTGGTCAAACAATCGAAAGATGCAGGTATCTCGACAATTGAAATAACACACGACCAGAAAAGTGCTGTAAAGGATGCGGACGTGATCTATACGGATGTGTGGGCCTCGATGGGGCAAAAAGACGAGGCCGAAGCCAGGGAAAAGACTTTCAAGGATTTCCAGGTAAATGAAAAACTAATGGGATTTACTGGAAAAAATACTCTTTTCATGCACTGTTTACCTGCTGAAAGAGGCAGGGAAGTGACTGACAGAGTTATGGAAGCTGATAATTCCATTGTTTTTGATCAGGCAGAGAATAGATTGCATGTTCAAAATGCAATAATGATCAAATTGAGCGAATAATGAAAGTAAAAAGCGTCGGGGTAATAGGTGCTGGCCAGATGGGAGCAGGAATTGCCCAAGTCTGTGCTGCAATAGACAGGAAGGTCATTCTTTGCGACATAAAACAAGAATTTGTTGACAATGGTCTGAAAACAATAAACAGGAATCTGGAGAGAAGTGTTACCAAAGAGAGAATCGTTCAGGAGGATATGGATGAGACTCTCGCCAATATTCAAACCACTCTGAAACTGGGCGACTTGAGTGAATGTGACATAATCATAGAAGCAATTGTTGAGAATGTTGACATCAAGAAGAAATTGTTCCAAGACTTGGGTAAATCCTGTAAGGATGATGCGATTCTGGCATCCAATACCTCCAGTATCCCAATAGGTATTCTGGCAGAGGTCAGTGAAAGACCGGAACTGGTGGTGGGCATGCACTTCATGAATCCCGTACCAGTAATGAAACTGGTAGAAGTTATCCGGGCCAAATCCACTAACGACAGTACTTTTGAGGCTACATTCAAACTTGCAGAGGACCTGAACAAGGTTCCAGTCCTGGTTAATGACTTCCCTGGGTTTGTCAGTAACAGGATTCTACTGCCCATGCTCAACGAGGCTATGTTCTGCGTGATGGAAGGCGTAGCCGAACCTGAAGCGGTCGACACGGTCATGAAATTAGGTATGAGTCATCCCATGGGTCCGCTGACATTGGCTGATTTTATCGGACTGGATACATGCCTGGCTATTATGGAAGTATTGCACAAGGATTTAGACGACGATAAATACCGTCCTTGCCCTCTTTTAATCAAAATGGTCAAGGAGGGTAAATTGGGCAAGAAATCTGGGGAAGGATTCTACAAATATTGAGGACAGACTTAATTACGACCTCCATTTTTCGACTTCAATGGTAGACAAGGAACAAGCTAAAATCGATTCATTGGGCCTTGACGAGGCTATTGACGACCTAAAGGTTTTAGCACAGAAAGTCTCTGAAATGTCAAAAGAACTAATTGACAAGGCATCAGAGCAAGCTGAAGGGGCAACTGACAAGATAGGGGATCTTGTGGATTCAACCGGAGATGTTCTGATCTCGGCAGGCGAGACAATCAAGTCAGCAAAGAAATTAATCAAAGACTAAAGGCGCTGTTA
>DAXQ01000086.1:0-3790 GCA_002506485.1 Euryarchaeota archaeon UBA136
TATGAGGTCAGGCTTGTGATAAGTACACCGAAGTAACTATGAAAAGCCATTGCGTATCTCCTATATGTCTCCTGACCCGATTCCTCCTCGGTAAACTATTGGCTGTTAACCACTAGGCTGGAGAGTTCACTCAAACCCGGAAGATGCTGCTTTTGAAATAACTGAGGAAAAGGCCGCAGGAGGTCATAGAATTAGTTTGTAAGATTACTCGCGGAAGGGTTTTTTCACGGCTTATATCATAGTTTCATTACGTTCCCAAAGAAGGAGCTCCGATGAAAAAATATACTTTAATCGCACTAGTCGCTATTTCAGTCTTTAGCTGTGATATGATTACAAAGGATGTTCAGAGTGAAGTTGATGATCTTAAAGCTGAAATTGTCTTATTGAGCAGCCAGATACAGCAATTACAATCAGAGATTAATACACTTGAGAATTCCCAGCAGTCCGACAAGGCTAGTTTAGAATCTCAAATATCAACATTGGAACAATCGATTACAGCTTTAACAACAACTGTTAATGAATTAGCTGGTGCCACCGATGAAGAGATTACTGCACTACAAACTTTAATTGTAGCATTGCAAGCAGAGCTAGATGCGCTAAAAGCTTCTTTGCTTGCGCTGGAAGAGTCTGTGGAGGATTTGGAGAGCAGAATTCAGGTAGCAGAAGTTAAGATTGATTCGTTAGGAAATCAGGTTGTTGAACTTTTAGGTGAAATTTCGACTGGTATGTATGAAGACTCAGACCGATTCATTTATTTCCGCAATTCAGAATATATTGATGAAGACAGTGGAGTGGACGTCTACATAAGGCCTGATGCTAACTACTATTGGCAAAAAATGGATAAAGTCTTCATAGACTATGATTTTTCATGTGAAGGTGGAAATATCACCTGGTCAATGTCAGCCGGATATTACTATACCACCTATGTATGGGATGGGTATGTTTATTTTGAAGATCTATGTCGTGACTTCCATGTCGGTGAACAAATAAAACTGATTGTTTCTAATGACAAATTCTAAGTTGATTTTCGCAAGGAATAAGTAGAAGCAACATTTCATTAAATCTTCTAGTAAACTGAAGATTCAGTTTGTTGATGAGGCATATTATTCCATTAAGAACAATATCCTTTTGTTTATTCTTGAATGTGGGTTTTCTGTCCATTCTAGAAGCCATCCCGCGCCCAAAGAAAGGCAAATTCCCCCGGGGATTTTGGCATGAGATGGAGGTTAAGGGCATTGGACAACAATATGGTGATCCTGGCTGGATCCGCAGATTAAGAGAATTCAAACAGAGAACTTCAGTTGCTCAGGCGAAGTTCTTTCTTCCGGTGATTCTAGGATCATATACTGGTGAATCAGGCAATTATGATTCAGATACTTTTCAAGGTCATTTGTTTGGTGACAATTCTACTGGATCACTATCTGATTACTATGAAGAAATCTCATATGATTTGTTTTCTCTGACCGGTACAGTATATGGGTGGTATGGGTCCTCAAAGTCGCGAGCTGACGCGGTTGATGACCCGCGGGCATATATAAAAGATGTTTTGGAGCTCTCAGATACTGACATAGATTTTTCATTGTATGACAATGATGGTGCTGACGGAATTCCCAATTCAGGTGATGATGATGGAATTGTAGATGGAGTGGCGGTGGTATACTCAGGTGACTGGACTGATGATAACATCTGGCCCCATATGAGTTCTCTCTTGACCGAATATACCACAGGTGATTTAGGAGTCTCAGGTGAATTCATCAAAGTCTCAAGATACTTCATTTGCCCTGAAAAATCCGGTGTTGCAATCAGAGATATTGGAGTTTTTGCACATGAATTCGGTCATATTCTTGGTCTGCCAGATCTTTATGATAGAACAGACGAAACTGAAGGACCAGATTATGATGATTCGGAAGGGTTAGGAAACTGGTGCCTTATGGCTGGAGGTAGTTGGGGAGGTGATGGCAGCCATGAGGAAAAGCCTTCTCACATGTCGGCTTGGTGCAAGGTTGAGTTAGGTTGGGTTTCTCCGACTGTTTTGAAGGTTGATGAATCTGCGTTGGCATTCCCGGACGCAGAGACAAATGCATTCTCTGTGAAAATCTTTGAAGATAACTACTATTCAAATAGATATTTTTTGATAGAGAATAGACAAAAGACTGGTTTTGACCAGTATTTGCGTGGAGATGGGCTTCTAATATATCACGTTGATGAAAATCGTCGTTGGGGACCTTACTGGTGGTCTAGCGGTCCTGTAAATAACGATCCAACTCATAAGTTTGTTGATTTAGAAGAGGCTGATGGAAATGATGATTTGGATAAAAGCATTAATAGGAGTGACTCTGGCGATCCGTTTCCAGGTAGTACTGGAAACACTGAATTCAGCGATTACAGCATTCCTGAAGCATCTTCATATAGTGGTAAACATACTGGAATTAAAGTCTCCAATATAAGTTCATCTTCTCAAAACATGACCGCAGATGTAATAATTAGAAAGCAATACGGATATTCAATCATTTATGACGAATTAGGAATCACTAGTGGATGGGGTTATCAGGATTCTTTGGATAGTTGGGGGGGAGTTCTATTTACAACAGAAGATTCTGGATACCTTACCGAAATCGATCTTGGAATTAGAAGATCAGCAACCAAGTTCAAGATAATTGTTTACGAGTCTTTTGATGGTTCTACCCCCAGTCTACCGGTATTTGAATCGGGGAACCATTATGCTCCTGTGTCTGGATGGTACACTGTGCCCGTTGATGGAGTATTTTTCGGCAGGGATGAAACATTTTTTGCTGTTCAAATGGTTTTTGAGAAACCTTATGCAATCAGTTTTGACAATAAGGGCATTCCTATCGGACGGTCATATTTTTCTGGAAATGGAAATACATATTCCAGCAGTATCGGAGAGAATGGTGACATCAACTTGCGAGCCAAACTTGTATATTCCAAGAATGAGCCTCCTATCGCATTTAATATTAATGCGTCAACAAATGAAGATGAGTCTGCAAAAATTTTCCTTTCTGGTAATGACCCCGATAAAGATTTACTTCAGTTCACACTATCCAAAGAGGCAAGATATGGTTCATTAAGTCAATTTGTTTCTTCAGATGATTCTTCAGCTACGATCACGTATTCGCCCCTGAAGAATTTCCACGGGAATGATAGCTTTAATTATAAAGTTTTTGATGGTGTTAGATATTCCGAACCAGCTACCGTGAACATTTCAGTCGCATCAGTTAATGATAAGCCTATATCGTTTGAAATTGATTCTCCATCAAATGGTTTATCCGTAACAATAGATGATCGTAACATATCTGATTCTCTGGTATTCAAATGGCATCCCTCATACGATGTAGACATGGAGGCTCTTACATATATCTGGATCGGATCTGAGTTTTTGACAGAACTCGAAGTACCTTCCATTACTGTTTCTCCAGAGCCTTTATATAGACCGAGAGCTACTATAGAAACAAGACTCAGTTTATCTGATTTGTATTCAATCATCGATCAGAGTGGTCTAAACCATTGGACTGAAGCCTCAGAGGTTTCTGCTAGTTGGACAATGATGGTTCACGATGGACAAGATACAGTCGAAGCTGAGAATGGTCCATTTGATCTTGTTATAAAAGAGAGAGTTCTTTCATCTTTGGAGGCTCAATATATTCCTGAGACTTTTTTGTTAAGACAAAATTTTCCAAATCCCTTTAATCCTATAACTACTATGCTGTATGATCTACCAGAAGCCAGTATGGTTCATCTCGTGATTTACGATGTCTTGGGTCGGCAGGTG
>DAXQ01000086.1:4040-4203 GCA_002506485.1 Euryarchaeota archaeon UBA136
TATAACTACTATGCTGTATGATCTTCCTGAGGATTCAAAGGTTAGCATATTCATCTACGATCTGTTGGGGAGACACATTAGAACCCTAATCGATCAGGATCTATCCGCCGGTTATCATAAAGTTCTATGGGATGCTACGGATGACTTAGGCAGACCCGTAAGT
>DAXQ01000014.1:0-9917 GCA_002506485.1 Euryarchaeota archaeon UBA136
ATGTTTTTGGAATCCGGTCAGCTAAACTTGCCTTTTATTCGACCTGAAAAGAGCTACCATGGACGAAGCCAGAATCACAAAACCGAACGAAAATGAAGGTGAATCCTCCTTCTTCTTGGAAATGGGGTCACCCACATTCAGTGGAATGGTTATCGGTGCACTTATTCCATCTGAACTGACTGCCCGGACCCAGATTGTGTGATTGCCAGTTCCCAGATTCGTATACATTACGTCTATCTCAGTGAGTGAATCCACAGAATGCCATGTATCCTCTATCAAGACGTTTCTCCATTCAATCTGTGAAACATTGCCAATTACAGTGAAATATAATTTGCTGTTTTCATGTACAAAAAACCTTGATGCAGTATCATTGCCACCATCTGTTTCATTACCCTCATAATAAATCATTGGAGTCTCAGGATCAAGTTCGACCGATATGGATGCATCATACTTGATGGCCTCAGCTAAAGCCATATCCATCTCCACAAAACCCCAGCCATAGTCATTGTTAG
The DNA here is from genome assembly GCA_002506485.1 of Euryarchaeota archaeon UBA136. Taxonomy (GTDB): domain Archaea; phylum Thermoplasmatota; class Poseidoniia; order MGIII; family CG-Epi1; genus CG-Epi1. The sequence continues at coordinate 513 of DAXQ01000014.1, forward strand.
GGCGAACAGGGTGACTCAAAAATCTGTATTCTGCCGTAGTTTCCAGAATACTACGGATCATTAAGGGTTGCAAATCCGGATTGGCCTGATGTAACAGAACTGCCATTCCAGCAACCATAGGTGTAGCCATGCTTGTTCCGGACATGGACACATAACCATTGGCAGTGTTGGCCTCAACTGACATTACGGCTGAACCAATAGCTGCAACGTTTGGCTTAATCTGGCCTTCATGAGTTGGACCTTTGCTTGAATATACCGCTAATTGACGACTGTCTTCCGTTGCCCCTACAGTAATCACATCCTTAGCTGCTCCCGGCGTACCTATGGTACCGTACGCTGCAGAATTACCTGCCGCAATCATTAATGAGATTCCAGCGGCTACCATTTCATTGGCAACTGTAGTAACACGCTCTTCCTGCTCCTGAGTTAATTCAGATACCCAAGCGCCTCCAAGAGACATTGATGCCGAACGAATATTGTATTTTATCTGGTTATCAATTGTCCATTCCATACCGCGCATTACTTCAGCAAAACTACCACTACCGCCTCCATCCAGAACCTTGACACCGACCAGAGTAGCTCCCGGTGCTACACCTCTGTAAGGAGTTTCACCTGTACTCGTAAGGCCTTCATCAACTGCACCAGTTCCTGCAGTTATACCTGCACAATGTGAACCGTGTCCATGATCATCATATGCTTGTGTGGTACCGCTACCATCATCTCCACTATCATCAAGGGCGTCATAAAATGCTACAACCTTTGGATCGTTGGTAGTAGGATCATCATCAAAATCATTTATGCTTACATGGTTGGGATCAATTCCGGTATCAATAATTGCTACACTAATTCCTTCACCAGTATAACCGAAATCCCAAACTGTATCTACGTGGTGAATTCCAATTGCATTATCCAAGAGAACATGTAATTCTCCATTAAGTGTCAAGAAAACAACACCTTCAACCTCAAGTAAATCATCTATTCGATTAACATCTATCAAACCAGATATAATAGGAATATGATGGAAACGCCAACTTGGGATGAAACCCACTTCTTCAATCAATAAAGTTTCATCAGATTCAGTAGGCATATGATCGAAATCAACTAGAACCGAAATCTTACCATCAACCACAAATTTTCCCTGCTCGAGTGCCATATCCAGAATATCGTGTCGATAATTCTTATCTCTGTCCATGCGAGTGTCTTCCCACCAATTCACTTCTTCTGAGATGGATTTGGAGGAGAATCCAACAACATTAATCTCGTTCGAACTATCATCAAATGAAAGCATAGGCTGAAGCGCAATTAACGAAGCCATCAACACGGCAATAAGGGAACGCATACGGTGTTATGAGCATTGGAATAAAAAAATATGTTTGGGGAAATGGTGGACCCGTCGGGATTTGAACCCGAGGCCTCCTGCTTGCAAAGCAGGCGATCTTCCAGGCTGATCTACGGGCCCGTAGTCAAGGAATCAGAGAAAGGGGATGATAAGGACAACTACTAGGTTACAAATCAGAGTTCATCGAGCTTGCCAAGCAGATCATCCATACCTTCGCCATCACCGGAGTCTTTCTTCTTGGATTTCTTGGGTTCTTTTTCCACAGGTGGCTCGTCAGAATCCAGCTCATCTAGCTTACCAAGCAAGTCATCCATGCCTTCACCTTCATCGGAGTCCTTCTTTTGGGGTTTCTCAGGTTCTTTTTCCTCAGATGAATCCTCAGAACCAAGCTCGCCAAGCTTGCCAAGAAGGTCATCCATACCCGATTCTCCAAGATCTACAGGCTCCTCGACCTCCTCTTCCTTTGCTTCCTCCTCTGCCTCTTCGACCTCCGGCTCCTCCTCAACCGTCTCGAATGCCGGTGCCTCCTCGATTTCAATATCTATGTCCTCAACACCCGCTTCCAGGACCTCGACCTCTCCAAGGTCGGTCTCGATCGTTTCGGCTTTTTTGGCTTTCTTGACTGGAACTTCCTCCTCCTCTTCCTCGAATTCCAGATCCTCAAGTTTAGGCTTCTTAACAGAGGTCTTGAAATTCAGGCCATCACACGGTGTCGATGATACCTGTGAACTCTCACCTCTTGGGTTAGTATAATCCAACCTCAAGTTCAGACCGATCTTCTTTTTGTCAAGAACCTCAAAGTACAACTTTATCTCCAAATCATTGTAACCCCTTATCTCGTCTACATTAACCTTGGAATTATCATGTTCGTAACTGGGGAAGACCTTGACCAATTTCAATTTGGATTTATTGTAATCCAGACCCATAATCACATCAGTTATACCCGTTGAAGCATAATTGTTGATATTTGTCTTGGCCTCAAGGAAACCCTTGAATTCATCGGAAGAGGAACGCATCCTGACTTCCTGCATCGAGAGGTAGTCCTCTATCATATCCCTGGTCACTCCTTCCGTTATGCCAATTATTGAACCCAGGGTGTCTTCCGTTCCAGATAACTTGTCTATATCTCCATCCCATGATTCTATAATTTCTCCATATTCCTCTTCGATTTCCCTTACGGCCGATCCCATCTTGGAACGAAGGTCACGAGTTGCCTCACCATACACTACGGCCGCCAAGACCGTTTTGTCACCCCTTTCCAGAATTATCTTGTTCTCACCGTAGTCTATCGCACCGAGATTCCCCTCTGTCTGGAACGAATCCTTGACAAAGTCATTGATGGCAGTCAGCATACTGCTCATTATGTCAGAATCTACTTTTGCCTCTCTTGAATGTTTACTGGAAATCAAACGACCATCATCATACACCAGATACAATTCCTCCATAGTGTAGGGCTGATGACTAGATTCATCTCCAAAACCCTTCTGCTCAGAGACGGTGTCCTGAATGTTGATGATCTTGGTAATTTGCTGGGGTGTAGCAGCCTGGATCTTGGAGACCAACATAGCTGCCAAAGGAAGATGGGAATAAGTCGTCGCAACTTCAAGAACAAGATCGGAGTCCACACCGAGTTTCTTCAGATCCTTGACGCCAAAGTTTCTGAATAAAGTGTCAGCCAGTGATAACAGGGCCTCATGCTGCCTGGACGGACTCTTCTCATACCTATTTACTGCAGTTTCCCAGGCTTTCGGTACTGCTTCTCTCTTTACAGTTTCGAAAATCCCGGTGTCCGAGAATTCCTGAACTATTGTCTGAAGCTCAGCCCTGAAGGGGTTCATCGAACCTTCACCTTCCAGGACATCGGCCCAGGTATCGTGAGGGAAGCGGACCTGACTGCCCTCTCCAGAAAGATATCCCATCGCATGATTGAAGGTCATAGTATCCATCTCATCATTGAATGTGGCCTTTGTGTGCTCGGAAAGTTGTTCAGAGAACGCCCTGAAGAAAAGTTCATGGCTGTTCTTTTCGGCCATGTGTGTCGAGAGGAAATTGACTGCCGAAAGGGTGTGATAACCACCAGATTTGTAGTCCCCTGCGTCTTTCAGGAGTTGCTGAAGCAGTAATGACACATAGTTGGTCATACCCTTCATTGAATTCTCGTTGAGGTAGGTCAAGGTCAGTTTCTTGATATCTTTACTTATCAATTCTCTTATCAGAGACCAGACATAGATTGGGCTGCCCTCTGAATAAACCGCTAACTTGTCAAGAGCCTGAGGCTCATACATTAGTCCAGAGAAGGCCAGCATTCTTGAAGCCAGGTTGAGCATTTCTTCCTCTGGGAATAGCGGAACCGTCAATCTCTCGAACAGGTCCTGGAAGTCCTTGGGCAATGATCTCCAGTCGGCCTCACGGGCTGTTACAACCAGACCCCTGAGCTTGCGTTCCTGGAGGACCTGAATAAGTTCTGGATTCTCAGGAATATCGTCGTAAAACAGACGGATACCAAATTTCTCGTGAACGTTACCGACACTGTAAGTCGTTATTCGACCTACTGGCATTCGATCCATCAATCTGTCAAAAACATCAAATCCAATTACACTCTTGCCGACTCCGGGTTCACCGATTATCACGAAATTCTTACCCGTAGTGTCATCCAGTATTGTATTAACAATAGATTTACGGACATCATCCAAATGAACATTGTAACGTAAATTCGCTGGCAATGCCCATTCATGTAGCAATTCCTTGGGTGAAGTAGGTACCTCGAAGTAAGAAGAAATAGCGTATCTCTTCCTATTATTGTGCAGGAAATCCAGGATCACTTCGTTCTCCGGATATGCCAGATAAGATTCACGCCTCTTGACAAAGAACTCGGCTAGGATGGCCTCGTGATCATTTAATTCCAAAGGTGGAAGCCAGGCTTGAACTGGATCACGGGGTAGAACATCCTCAAATTCTTCCTCAATAAATTGTTCTTCAACCTTTCTCAAGCGTAATGTCCCAAGAATCAGTAGTAATCCAACCAACAGGGCCCCTCCTAATACGAAAGGATTACCCTCCATGATAAACTCGAGAAGAGTGGAACTGTCACTTTCACTGGTGACCTCATAAACCTCGATCTCGAAGATATATGGTTCGGAAAGCAGACCGTCCTCATCTTCAGCATAAACTCTTATTTCATGGACTCCAGGAAGTAGATCTTTCGGATCTAATTCACATTCACTCTCGGTGCAAGGTAGGGTACCTTGACGGCTGGAACGCCATTCATATCTGAAAATCTCTCCATCGAAATCATCTCCCGTAACATTCAGCCAGAATGATGCGTTATCATTCTCGTAATATTCCAGAAGTGGACTCGCTAATTCATAAACGATGGGAGGACTGTTAACCACAGTGAAGACTTTTAACTGAGTCAAGGTGACCAATTCACCATCCAAATCGGTAACTTCCACTCTCAGATCGTAAAGTCCAGTCTTCAAATCAGACGGAAGCAATACATCAATTTCAAACAGGCCCGAGGCTTCATTGAAATAAACATTTGAGAAGAAACCCGGGAGCCATTCCTCATAATCTTTATCAAAGTAGAATACTCTGACATCCAGTACGGAAAGATTGTCCTGAGCCTCCAGATCGGTGATATTCAGTTTCAGACTTGCTTCACGGCTACGTTCCATTGTCGTATTGGAAAACATTACATCCCCGATTACCGGTGCATTGTTCAGTAACTCTACATCAAGAAGATGAATCCATGGGGTTGTTCGGGTCTCATTGTGTGTGCTTCGTCCACTATCTTGTGTAGTTCGTCCCCTAATTTGGTAGAAACCCGGCTGCATATCCGGACCAGGCTCAAAGAAACCTTCCCATAAAATACCGTTATATTCGGGTTGGACCATGAATTCCTTGTTCCAATTCAAAGCCATGGCACTAATCTCAATCTCAACTGAAATTTCTGATTGTAGCGTAGTATTGTCCCCTACCGTGATATGGATGGGCATAACGAAACCGCGATAGGCCTCACTGGATTCCATCTGAACATCGTGTATCGGATGCTCGTCAACGTGATAATAGCTATAATTCCAGGCAGACCAGTGTCCTTCATCATCCTGTGCTCGGAACCTTATCTCATGAGTTCCACTGGATAATCGTGTACTGATATTCAAGGCCTCACCAAGGTTACCATCAATCGATGAGAACCACTGGAAATTGGTCAAGGAACCGTCATCGTAATCGCTAACAGACCCATTGAACCAGACCATTTCCTGATCAACCGGATATTCATACGTGGATTCAATAGACAAATTAGTGACAACCGGATAAGTGGATACGTAAATCTGAATGGTATAGTTGATCGACCAGACGTCGTACTCATCGACTGCCCGGAAAGTCAGGTTGTGCAGACCCGGACTCATATCTGTCGCGTCCTTGGAAAGCCAAAGGTCTGTTCCAAGAATACCATCGATGTCTGATTCCCACATTCCTCCAGTTACCTGACTATCATAATCAACAACGATTGCGGAGATATAGGCTCTATCGGACCTGTACAAGAACTGCTCGGGATAGAGAAGGCCATTGGTTATTCGCACCTCATCTATCAACCCGATGAAATTTCCAGCGGAACATCCAGCTATTGCACCAATACAATTTTCGACCGTAGCAGAACGACCCAATTCAAACTGTTCGGGGAGTGAAACCGAACGATCATATTTACCATTAATATATAGTACCATTTGGTCATTCTGTTCCGAATATACCGCTGCAACATGATACCATTGGAATTTATTCAATTCATTATCACTAGAAAGCTGGAACGTGCCTATAGTGTCTGAATAGACCATGATATAGGCCTTATGATTGGCACCAATACCAATCTCCAAACGTCCGTCCCAACCACTTGCAAAGATGACCCTGTTCCTATCGAAAACGTAATTTTGGTCCAGATAGATCCAGGCTTCTATCGTTACCTCATCGAAGGCCTGGGTCCCAGTTTCTACCAATTGAGGAGTCGAAAAAGAGTCTATGGTACCATCAAGCTGTAGTGAAGAATTGAATAGGCCACCAACTTGAGTTGGATTCCCTTGAACCGAGGCATGATGATTGTTGAAGCTGGAATCACTAACTTTGTTGTCATCTATGCTATCGAAATGCCAATAACCCAAAGTGTAAACATCTGCACTTGGTAATTCATGATCAGGCCCATAGGCATACACTAATTCAGGAATTGAATTGATCAATTCTACCCTGGGTCTGGAATTGATCAGAACATAGGTCGTATCATAATCGGACCAAAGGCCATCATCATCTGTGACCCTGAATGAAATCGTGTGATTTCCAGAGGATAGGTCTGTGATATTGAATGTGGGTAATACTCCAATCAATCCATCTAGTGATGAATACCACTCATATCCCACGACTGTTCCATCCTCATCTGTTCCACCCCCATCAAATTGAACAGGTTGGTCTTCCGCTTGGAAACTAGGGGTTACATTAAAAATATCAGAAAGTGGATGAGACCTGATTTCGAGTTGAGTAAAGACCTCTTCTGACCAAGTACCAAAATCATCTTTGGACTTATAGGCGATACTATGGTTACCTACTGACAGGTTGTTTGCAGATATTGAAGTTATATTGTCACTACCGATAACTCCATAAATTGACGATGTCCAAAGATGATCTGTGATAAATCCATCATTGTCAGAGGCTATACCAACAAACGTTATGATCTGTTCAGCTTCGTCATACTTGTATGCAGGATTGGGGCTAATGGACTCAATTGAAACGTATGGTATGTCATTTACTTGTATTAAAACCGTCTTGGAAATTGACCAAAGCCCATCATCATCCTTAACTTTGAATTTTATATTGTGATCTCCAGGGCTCAAAATTATTGGGCCGGTAGAGAGACTTGTGCTAATTATGCCATCAATGTCAGATTCCCATTCAAACGCACTGACATTTCCATCCTTATCCTCAGCCATCCCCTCCAAGTATAAGGAAGTACCATAGTTGAATGAATTGGAACTAACTGATGATATGTTAGACTGTGGATGAGCCTTTATTTCAAGGAATGAAGTGGCCACATCTGACCAATAACCATGACCATCCTGAACTCTAAAGGTTATAGTATGGTTCCCCAATGACAACGCAACAGGGTCGGTAGTTGAATTCAACTGCCACCAGTATCCTGCACTGAATATACCATCGATTGATGAATACCAAAAGGCATTGATTATCTCATCTTCGAAATCATAGGAATCCGCAGAGAAATAGGCGATGTCATAACCATAAATTAACTCATCTGGAGCAAGGATCGACTCCGTGATCTTGAATTCATCGATTCTACCATCAAAGGCGTTAACGATTGTGGATCCAAAACCAGCACCAATCCTGTTCTCATAACCTAGATTGTATTGAAGAAGGAAAGTGGATGGAAGCGCGGAGGTAACTGCTAATTCATGATTTATATATATCTTGATGAAATCATCTTCATCAGAATAAACAAACGCCAGATGATACCATCTATCCTCTGCAATGATCTGGCTTGTCGCCGTTGTAACTGTTATGGCTTGCGATGTGACTGTAACAAATGCACGCTGGTCATCATCGATACCAAACTCAAGAGTACCATCCCTTCCACCAGAGAAAATCGTAGCCTTTTCGCCAGAACCAACTGGGTTATTCAAGTAAATCCAGGTTTCAAAGGTTACCTCACTGAAAACGGACACACCCGACTTTAATTTAGGTAGTGAAAGATAGTCATCGTCGCCATCCAATTCAATATAATTGCCAAACAGACCCTCTTCATTTGAAAATACTGGACCATTCCGCAGATTAGCATCCTTGTGTTTACTTGATGAATCATAAGCTTTGGTTCCCCCTTGCTCATCGAAATGCCAGAAGCCGAGTGTGGATGCACCTGGAGGAGCCAGAGTATTATTTTCGCTGAATTCGAATATTACATTAGGTACCGTGCCTATTATTTCAGCAGTGGGCTTGCCATTGATAGTTAAGTTGAAACTATCACTTCGGGACCATAGACTATCATTGTCCTTAACCTTCAGGTAGATCAGATGATCTCCGGGGCTTAAAGTGGTGATATTGAAATTCTGGTAGTTACTAAGCAAGCCATCAATCGATGAGGTCCACTCCATTTTCTCGATAGTGCCATCTTCGTCACTTCCCGAACCCTTGAATTCAACATTTTGAGTTTCGTTTGAAAATGACCCATTTGATACGTAAGTTATGGTTGCATTCGGGTAAGCCTTGACAATCAACCAAGTGGAAACCTTTGGAGACCAGGTCGTGTAATTATCACGTCCCTGGAAGGTTATCGTGTGATTACCTAAAGTCAGGGTATTGACATTCACCGTGAAATTGCCTGACGTGCTCAATACATCATCCTTACTCGAATTCCAATAATAATGGGTTATCTGACCGTCATTGTCACTGACACTACCAGAGAAAGACGAGTTGTAATACGTCAGATTGTTCCTGTAAACCGTCTGTGGGTCTATCGAACCGATGGACGCGACCGAGATATCATTGATGAAAACACTTGATATCTTCGCTACCGACCATAAGGTGTCATTGTCCTTGACCCTGAAGTAAATACGATGATAACCAGGAGAGAGATCCGTAGTATTGAATGAGGAATTGCGACTAAGTAATCCATCTCGACTTGACATCCACTCATAACCTGTGATGTTCCCGTCCTCATCTGAACCACTACCACTGAAAGATACGATCACTCCCTCATCTGTCGATCTTGGAGATACACTAGTTATCGTAGCATTCGGGTAAGCCTTGACAATCAACCAGGTGGAAACTTTCGGAGACCAGGTCGTGTAATTATCCCGTCCCTGGAAGGTTATCGTGTGATTACCTAAAGTCAGGGTATTGACATTGACCGTGAAATTGCCAGATTGGCTTAACGTTCCTTCCTTACTCGAATTCCAATAATAATGGGTTATCTGACCGTCATTGTCACTGACACTACCGGAGAAAGATGAGTTGTAATATGTCAGATTGTTCCTGTAAACCGTCTGGGGATCTATCGAACCGATGGACGC
>DAXQ01000014.1:10233-12577 GCA_002506485.1 Euryarchaeota archaeon UBA136
ACCGATGGACGCGACCGAGATATCGTTGATGAAAACACTGGAGATCTCTGCTACCGACCACAAGGTGTCATTGTCCTTGACCTTGAAGGTGATCCTGTGGAAACCGGGAGAGAGATCCGTGGTACTGAATGATGAATTGCGACTGAGCAATCCGTCTCGACTCGACATCCACTCGTATCCTGAGATAGTGCCGTCCTCATCCGAACCGCTACCGCTGAAAGATACGATCACTCCTTCATCAGTCGACCTTGGAGATACACTCGTGATAGTCGCATTCGGGTAAGCCTTGACAATCAACCAGGTGGAAACCTTTGGAGACCATGCAGTCCCATTATCCGATCCCTGGAATGTTATATTGTGAGTACCCAAACTCAAAGTATGGACATTGACCGTGAAATTGCCAGACGTGCTCAATACACCATCCTTACTCGAATTCCAATAATAATTGGTTATTTCTCCATCTTTATCGTAAGAACTGCCAGAGAAACTAACGTTGTAGTACGTCAAATTGTTTCTATAAGCTGGATTGGGTGTTATACTATGGATAATAGAAACAGGAATGTCATTTACTGATAATTGTGTGGTGACTGGGAGAGACCATAACGTATCATTATCCTTGACCTTGAATGTAACCCAATGGAAACCTACTGACAACGAAGTGCTGCTAAAGCTCGAATTTGTGCTCAGTAAACCATCTCTGCTAGATATCCATTCATAACCTGTGATAGTACCGTCCTCATCAGACCCACTACCACTGAACGAAAGGAGATCACCAAAGTCGATTGAATATGATGATTGGCTAACAATCGTCGCATTTGGATATGCTTTTACAACTAACCAGGAAGATACCTTTGGAGACCAAGTCGTGTAATTGTCCCGTCCCTGGAAAGTAATGGCATGAGTACCTAAACTTAAGGTGTTGACATTGACCGTGAAATTACCCGATGTACTCAATACACCATCCTTACTCGAATTCCAATAATAATGTGTTATCTGACCGTCATTGTCACTGACATTACCATAGAAGGAAGAACTGTAATATGTCAGATTGTTCCTGTAAACCGTCTGTGGGTCTATTGAACCGATGGACGCAACCGAAATATCATTGATGAATACACTGGAGATCTTTGCTACCGACCATAAGGTGTCATTGTCCTTGACCTTGAAGGTGATCCTGTGGAAACCAGTAGAAAGACCTGTGCTACTGAATGATGCGCTGGTACTCAGCTGACCATCCTTGCTAGACATCCATTCATAACCTGTGATAGTACCATCTTCGTCAGAACCGCTACCACTGAAAGATACGCTAACACCCTCATCAGTCGACCTTGGGGAGACACTATTTATCGTAGCATTCGGATATGCTTTTACAACTAACCAAGAAGATACCTTCGGAGACCATGTTGTGTAATTGTCACGACCTTGGAAGGTTACCGTGTGATTGCCTAAGCTTAGGGTATTGACATTAACTGTGAAATTTCCAGATTGGCTTAATGTTCCATCCTTACTTGAATTCCAATAATAATGTGTAATGCTACCATCGTTGTCGCTGACGTTACCATAGAAATTCACATTGTAATAAGTTAAATTATTCTTGTAGGCAATTTGTTGGGATAAGGATCCAATTGCTGCAGTTGGTATATCATTAATAAACAAAGAAGCTGAATCTGTAATTGACCACAGACCATCATTATCTTTGACCTTGAAAGATATCACATGATAACCTGCAGACAGGGTACTGGTCGTTATGTTCAAGTTGGTCCCAAATACACCATCCCTGCTAGAATGCCATTCGTAACTAGTGATTGAACCATCTGTATCACTTGACTCTCCTGTAAAGGTAATGAGCACATTCTCATCCGTGGAAGTGTGGCTCGCCGACTCTATCGATGATCTGGGATGGTGTCTGACGTACAAGGGGGCGGTGGCATTGTGAGACCAGAAACCATAATTGTCTTTAGCGCCGAAGGTCAGAGTATGATTACCTGGTGAAAGTGTCGTCGCATTGATTGATAGGGATTGGTCATAACTGAAAGCACCATCAATAGAGGAGATCCAGACAATATCTGTGATAGAATTCTCATAATCAAATGCAGTTGCAGAAAGGAAGGTAGTATCATACAGGGAAATAAGGGAATCAACAGATCGGATTGAAGTGGATATTCTAAATTCGTCAACATTGCCTTGGAAATTATCCAAAGTACAAATCGAGGACCCTGATGTTCCTGCTCCTATGCAATTCTTAGCTGATATAGACTTACTTAGTACGAAATTAGTAGGTAGATCATATACACCTACCAATTGACGATTGATGTAAATCTTGATGAAATCATCAGATTCACTG
>DAXQ01000010.1 GCA_002506485.1 Euryarchaeota archaeon UBA136
GGTCACAGGACGACCTGTTTCATAGTTCCCATGGATGATCCAAATGTTTCTTATCAGGAAATGGCCGGCAAGGATCTATGGAGTCAGTCTTCTACAGGTTCAATTGCATTTGATGATGTTAGAGTATCTGGTGATGCAATTCTTGGTAAGGAAAATGAGGGTTTCAAGGTGATGGCCCAGAGTTTGAACGGAGGTCGTCTGTTCATAGCAGGAATGTCCTTGGCATCTCTTGCATTTGCTCTGGACAAATGCAGAACATATTCTCAGGAAAGGGAACAATTCGGGGTTCCGATTGGAACTTTCCAGAGAGTCCAGGATGTAATCATCGATATGGACATAACCTTGGAGCAGGGTTTGACATGGTTGATTGATTTGACCAATAGATATGATAATGATACATTAGATAGAGAATCGGCCGCCAAGGTCAAGATAGAGTGTTCTCGCAGAGCATCTGACCATCTGACTATGGCAATGGAAATATGTGGTGGAGTTTCATCGTTGGACGAATTTGGATTGATACGGCACCATCGTGATTTGTTTGTATGTCGAGTTGGGGAAGGTAGTAATTTTGCACTGAAAGGTTTTGCAGCTCGCCCTCTTATGCCAGATATAACATTACAGTAGTCATCGCAACACTGTTAAAGTCCACATCCTTTACACATCCGTGGAATTTGAAGAATTGGTCTGTTATAGCCAGACGGTGATTTTGGTTTTGTTGGCTATCGGATATATTATTAATCTTAGAAAAGGAGGCAATGAACCATCCCAGAAGGTAGAAAGAAAATGTCCTTCATGCAGTTACAGAATTCCTGATGACAACGTAAATTATTGTGCCAAATGTGGCGAACTGATATCTCATTCCGTGGGTCTATCCATGGAAAAATAGTGTCAATAATGTTTTAAGTATGACAAGTTCCATATTGTTATAATGAAACACAGAGAGATTTCGCTGTCAACTGGAGATAAAGATGTTTGCAGCCAGAGAGATTGTGGCAAAACACCTAAACGTTCCTTGCCAAGAAAGAGGGCCGAGAAATCAGGAGTCTTAGATCTTCCGGGCTCAAGCCGTAAAGTCAATCTTTGCTCAGAATGTTATAGTTTGTACAAGAAATCTACCAAGAAGAATAGGACATTGGAGTCTTTGGGTACCAACCCGGCACACAGATGAGCGTCTCTTATGCTATATTTGAAGCTGAATTCAAATCTTCGATAAGGCGCAATGTAGAATCCATAAAGAAGAGATTCGCAGCCACCATGTTGATAGTCTTGCTTGGTATGATATTCTCGTTTGCCTGTATACGTCTTGTTAAATTTGTTATCGACAATCCAGAGTTGTTTCCAGAGGGTTCTAATGAAGGATATGGTACAATATTGGTGATATTCTTTGCTCTCTTTACACTAAGGTCCGCAGGCCATACATATCGTAGAATAATAAAGTCTAAGATAATGGATATGCATCTAGTCCAACCAGTTCATGCCAGACTGATAATGAATGGTATGTTGTGGTCTATTGTTGTTCCCAATTTTATTCTTTCGGTTTCATTACTAGTTGTGTTTGTAATAGGTAATTACGTGACTAATACCAATATCCCCTTGACCACAGATTTCTTGATCCTATTTTTCCTGTTTGCCGTATTATCGCCGATTTGCGGCTTCTTGTTTTCTATTGTAGGATCACTTCATCCATTCTCACGTAAAGTCAAGTTTTTGATTGCACTATCTCCTCTTTTGATAATCCTGATGTTCATAGCAAACGGATCACATATGGCCCCGAATATGGCGATAGGAATATCCTCAGCCAGTTTATTGGTATTGATAATTTATTTTTATAATATGGATCAGATTTTTGTCGAGGCTCTTGAGTCACACAAGACCAATTCTTCCTCTCACAAGAATCCTTTTAGAATTCTTCAATTCAAATGGCTTGAACCCGTATTTGGTGTTCGTGTTTCTTCTATTTGTTCTAAAGAAGTGATGTCTTCTATCAGGGAACGAGACGTTCTAAGTTCCGCATTTTCTACATTTTCAATAGCTGCGCTTTTGATTTTCTGGTGGTACAAAGTTGGCCTCCCAACTGAACCTGTTGGGGATCTTCCTCCCAAGCTATACTATCCCGGGATGCTGGCCATAAGTATGTACTTGGGTGCTTTACTTCAATGCACTATGCTGGGTTCTACAATTCTGGGTGTTGAAGGAAAACGTCTATGGATTATGAAATCGAATCCTGTTGAATCAGTTCTGATAATGAAAGGCAAAGCAGTGGCCTTGTTGATGATGGCATTACCGGGTCTGTTGGCTATCTGGCTTCCCATTTGTATTCTCGCCCAGTTCCCCCTTAAAGTTACATTGTTCTTCGGAGAATGTCTACTGATTCTGATTTTCTGTAATACAGGCCTAGGAATCTGGTCCGGAAGTGCATTTGCTAATTTTGATGAAAGTGATAGAGGAAATCCGGATATTCTGGTACAATTCATGCTGATGGGCAATTCAGCTCTGTTTTCTTCTGTCCTTTTAATTCTTCCTGCTACTGTAATGCTCTGGAATCATAGTATGGGTCTGTTTGCGGGACTAATCTTTGCCGTTGTCTCATACGGGATATTGATTGCAGGTATACGGGCTAGTGCGTCTGCCTATCGCTCGATATTCATTGATAGCTATGGTTCCTAGGACTGGGAAATAGAATAATAATAGGCACTCAATACTGGTTCGTGGTCCTTGTCGCTTCAGATGAAATGAAATCCTATTTTGGTGATTTAGAAAAGAGAGCCGATGACTGTTACAATCTGGTTTCGAAGGCCAGGAAAGCGGGATTTGATCCGGCTATCGAGCCTGAAATACCACGGGCCAAGGACCTTGCTGAAAGGGTCGAGGCCCAAGTTGGCCCTCCAGGCATTGCCCCGCGTATTCGTGCAGTTTCCGAGAATAATGATAGGGAATCCACGGCTTTGATTATAGCTAAGGAACTAGCCGGTGAACTCCGAAGTGAAGGTATTGAAGAGGCCCTTGAACAAGCGGTCAGGACATCACTATCAATCCTTACCGAAGGGGTGCTTGTGGCCCCTACTGAGGGAGTGGTCAGGGTCAGTACCATGATCAATCAAAATAATACTAGGTGCGCGGCCATTTACTACGCAGGCCCCATTCGGGCAGCAGGAGGCACTGCTCAGGCGTTATCGGTTCTGATTGCAGATGTAGTCAGGCGTGAACTAGGTCTTGATTCGTATATACCAACACCAGCCGAGATTGAAAGATACAAGGAAGAGATACCGCTCTACAAGAGGGCAGTCAATCTACAATATGTTCCCAGTTCGAATGAGATAGATACAATAGCCAAATCATGTCCTATTTGTGTAACAGGAGAGAGCACTGAACGAATAGAAGTTGCTGGAAATCGTGATCTTCCCCGTGTCGAGACCAACTCTCTTCGAGGAGGAGCTTGTCTGGTTCTGGCTGAGGGTCTATGTCTCAAGGCAGCTAAAGTACTCAAGCATGTAGATAGCCTGGGGATAAGTGGGTGGGATTTCTTGCGAACCTATACGGAGAAGAAACGTGAAACAACTTCAGGTAATGTTAAGGAACATAAATATCTTAAGGATGTCCTAGCAGGCCGCCCAATTTTTGCTTTTCCGGATGAGCCTGGAGGTTTTCGTCTAAGATATGGACGGACACGTTTGGCAGGTTTGGCGTCCATGTCAATTCATCCTTCCACTATGGTGGCTCTTGATTCCTTTGCAGCTATAGGTACTCAAATAAAAATTCAACTTCCGGGCAAGGCCACTGCTGGTACACCTTGTGATTCCATAGAGGGCCCATCCGTTCTTCTCAAAGATGGAACTTTTACTAGGCTGGACGACTACGAAGAGGCCAGAATAATAGTAGACAAGATAGATAGAATAATAGACCTTGGTGAACTTCTTGTCCCCGTTGGTGAATTCATAGAGAATAATCATCCATTGGAACCTTCAGGTTGGTGTACTGACTGGTGGGATGCAATCATAAATGATTCACAGATTGATACCTACGATGGTGAATTCGATTTTGCATCCCTTCTGGAGTTTAGCAAACGCCATCAAGTCCCGTTGCATCCCAAGTATACATACTACTGGGGAGATTTGGATACAAAAGAGATCAACGACCTCCGAAATCAATTAATCCGGAATGGTGAAAAGGTAAAGGATAATTCCTTTCCCTTGGTCTACAAGGAAATATTTCTGAGACTAGGTATATTTTTCAGGATTAGTGGCAATTCAATTGTTCTAGAGGATGGAGTAGAACCCCTTTTTCATACTCTGGGTCTGGAAGTGAAAAATAATTCACTAGAGTCTAGTATGGATGTGCTTGATACTGAGGATTCAGTTGCTCTAATCTCCCATTTATCAGGTGTCATCATAAAAAATAGAGCTCCAACCCGGATTGGTGCTAGTATGGGGCGGCCTGAAAAGGCTAAGGAACGCCGTATGAAGCCTCCGCCAAACGTTCTATTCCCTTTGGGTGAGGCTGGCGGTTCCCAAAGATTAGTAAATACGGCACTCAAGTCAAGCAGTAAACGTGGCTTTTCCCGCGGCAGACCTGGTATAATTGAGGTGGAGACACAACTACGATATTGCAAGGAATGTCGGAAGGAGACAGTATCGATTCACTGCTGTAAAACACAGACTATGGTGAAAGACCAAGCCCGCAGACGTTCGGTTGATGTATCAGAATTAATAACCAAGGCGATGAATAATACACGAACGGGGATTCTACCCAAGATAAAGGGTGTCAAAGGCCTCATGTCAGACCAGAAAGTCCCGGAATGTCTGGAGAAAGGGATACTTCGGGCAAAATATGATCTTAGGGTCTACAAGGACGGGACTTTGCGTTATGATATGATTGATCTACCGATAACTCATTTTTATCCTAAGGAAATCGGTCTAACGGTTGACAAGGCTAAGCAATTGGGCTATCTTAAGGACATAAAGGGTCAACCCCTAGAATCAGATGACCAGCTTCTGGAGATAAAGGTACAGGATCTGATAGTTTCTGAAAGGTCAGGCAATTGGTTAGTCAAGGTTTCCAATTTTGTGGATGAGGAACTATCCAAATTGTATGGTATGGAACCGTTTTACGGTCTTGAACCAAACTCCAGACCAGAGGAATTGATTGGTAATTTGCTGATTTGCCTAAGTCCACATACATCAGCAGGAGTACTTACCCGCCTCATCGGTTTCACATCTGCTAAGGCTCAGTACGGGCATCCCTTTCTTCATGCTGCAAAAAGACGTAATTGCGATGGAGATGAAGATTCGATTATGCTTCTAGTGGATGGACTTCTCAATTATTCCAGTAGTTTTGTTCCCGGCACCAGGGGTGGGACGATGGATATCCCTCGTGTTCTATCGACGCGCATTGATCCTACTGAGATAGACAGTGAGGCCCACAATATTGAATTGAATACTGAGTATTCTTCGGAATTCTATACCCTTGCCGAAAAAAGGTCTGAACCAAACACCGTTATTAGTCTCCTAGACACAGTTTCCCAGCGACTTGAAAGTCCAGACCAGTATGAGAATTATGGGTTCACTCATGAATCATCTAGCATAAACAAGGGCCCTGTAGAATCTCGTTACGTCATACTTGGTTCTATGAGTGAGAAGGCTTTGGCATCTCTTGAACTAGCAAGTAGAACCCGAGCCTCTGACGCAGCATACGTTGCTGAACAGACAATTGAAAAACATTTCATTAGGGATATTATAGGTAACCTTAGATCCTTCTCAACACAAGGTGTCAGGTGCAAGAAGTGTCCTAAAAAGTATCGACGTCCTCCTTTGAGTGACACTTGTTCTTGTGGAGGTAAACTGCAACTTAATATTTCTCCGGCTTCAGTATCCAAGTACAAGAAGATAGCAACAGACATATCAGAAAAATATGGTTCACGAACATTTGTTAAGCAAAGGCTTGAACTGGCCTTTGGTGCGATAGAGGACACTCTTGAAAATGAGCAAATCAAGCAAATGGATCTTGGGGCCTTTCTGTGATTCATATAGTTGACAGAGTAAGTTCGACCAACACCTGGTTATCCAGCAATTCGATGGGAGGTAATGATTGTATTCTAGCTCTCCAACAAACCGGGGGAAAGGGCCGTGGTGATCGTGTCTGGGAATCCCCTCCTGGTGGCCTATATCTCTCGATTATTTCACCTAGCCATTCTCTATTGCCTCTCATTGCTGGCATTAGTGTAATCCAGACTCTGGTTGGGCTGGATAATAGATTGAGATTGAAATGGCCCAATGATATAATACTGGATGGCAAGAAGGTGGGCGGCATTCTTTGTGAAGGTGATAGCAAACATGCTGTAGTCGGAATAGGAATAAACCTGAACAACAGTCCTTCCTTTCCGAATTCAACAAATCTGGTCAGTATTGGCTATGACCTCGATGAATATCGTTTCTTGAAGTCTTTCTTCATGATTTTCAGGGAGAATCTGCAAAAATCCAAACAGGATATAATTTCCAGATTTAGAGACTATGATTGCCTTTTAGGAAGGGATATCTCTTGGGGCGAGGCTACGGGGATTGCTAAATCAATAAATTCTGATGGGTCACTGGAAGTGTTGAGTGACGGTAAATTGGTTAATTTGTACTCGGGGGACGTCCATCTTGAATGAAGGTGGGAACTATATCCATGATTGACTGGAACATTGATGATTTTCATCCTGTAGTAAATTTGCCAAAAAAATGCACAGTTCTTGATCTTAGTGGTGGTTTATGGGCACTCAAGGATGGTGAAAAATACATTGGTAAATACAACGAAGTTCGTCCAAATATGTACAATACTGCTATTTTCGGAGGTGTTCGTAACATCCATATGGGTGTTGACATCGGAGGTCCTGTAGGAACGCCATGTATGGCATTCACCGACGGTGAGATTTCCCATTTTGGCTACAATTCCGAACCAGGCGACTATGGACACGTCATAATTACCAAGCACAATATTTCTGGAACCACGGTTTGGGCATTGTATGGACATCTTGATTCCACATCTGTCAAAGATAAATCTATTGGACAAACTGTGAATAAAGGAGAAGTAATTGCCTGGTTCGGTGCTCGTTATGAAAATGGTGGCTGGGAACCGCATTTACATTTCCAACTCTCTCTACTGGAACCTGAAACACACGATCTTCCTGGGGTTGTAGCACCTGAGGATAGAGCTCAGGCTTTGCTTGATTATCCAGATCCACGATTGGTTCTGGGACCTATTTACTGAATAGTTACGAACTTTTTAATCTATCTGGTTAATGTCGAGATATGAAGGGTCTCAAAGTCATCCTGGCTGCCGTTCTTGTTCTCATGCCAGGCTGTCTAGAGAATCTGAAGGAAGAACTCATATCCTGTGAGAATGTGACGGGTGAATGTAGGTATGAGATCCTGCGTTCTACGGATTACTCCCGATTGCATATTGAGATTAATTATGTCACCGAGTTTGCTCCTGACTCAGAGGCCGTGGATTTGTTGAAGCAGAGGATTCAGGAGACCACGGACAAGACGTCGGTATCTGTCAGTCAAAATGGTTTTGGAAGCACAGATAGCAGTTATTCATTAGAGGAGATACTAGTGATTGAAAAGGAACAGCGGGAGAGACACAAGAGTGGCAATACCTTCATCATTCATATTTTGTATCTCAATGGTGAATATGAGGACAATGACCAAACGTTGGGTCTGGCCTATACAGGATCATCCTTTGTACTCTTCAAGGAGCAGATCGAGGACGCAGCCTTTTTTCTTATATCTGCAGAAGATATTGAGAAATCAGTAATAGTGCATGAATATGGTCATTTAGTTGCCCTAGTGAATAATGGATATGAATCACCCCACGACCATGAGGACCCCGATCATCCCAACCATTCCAACAACGAGGACTCGGTCATGTATTGGGCGATTGAGAGTCAGGATATTGCCAATCAAATTGATGGTGAGCCTCCTAACAATTTTGATTCTAATGATTTAGACGATTTGAAATTGATGAAAGAAGGTAAATTGTAGTGAAACCGTACACAATACTCACAATAGGCTATATGTTTTTGATAACCCTCTTGAGCCATGTTTCGCAGGAGGATCTTCCTAAATCCATCACCTCGGGTCCAGATAACCTAGATTACTTTTTCCACTTTGCTGAATATTCAATCTTGGGTTTTTTGTTGTTTAGATCAATTACCTCTGATGAATTACTAACTTTTCATCCTTTCTATGGTTCGCTTCTGATTGGTATATCTTTTGCAATCCTGGATGAATTCCACCAAAGTTTTGTGCCAGGAAGGCATATGTCCTCAATCGATATGATCTTTGATTCACTAGGAATTTTGTTTGGAACTTTTATCTGTTCCAGGATAGCCTTTAATTCTTTCTGATAATCTTCTTTACTAATTTTCTTTTTCTAGGGTTTTGACTAGCTTCAAACGAAACCCATCCAGTCCCTTTTTGCGTACATTTCGGTTCATCAGAATGATCTGCGGCCATTATATTTGCCGCGGAGTGAGGTTAGTTTATATAGTTATGTTCGGTAAAACCAATAGTTAAGAATATTGTCAGGTGATGGGAGTAAGCCCCTTTCTGTTACCCGGAAATTCCGGCTAGCGGCATTCAGCTATGCTTCCTACCTACCGCTCCCGAGCAGGTCGTCGCGGTTACTTGGAATTGCTCCAGCAGGGATGTTCGTTTCATCAAATCCTCCATCGACGTCACGTCCAAGACGATCATTCCACATGATGGGGCTGTGTCGTTTCTGCTTCATTGCCGACCCTCTCGGGCCCCTTACGGCTGCTTTGCTCATGGAGAGGGGACTTTCCTCAGCTCAAGGCCGTCGGCCGCCCTCCATCTCCTGACCATTCATCTAGAACTGGTTAGAATATATAATTCACGGTTATGGTAAATCCTTATTTAGGCACGATATTCGGAAAATAATGCCGATAGACGGTACCGATGCTGGAAAACTAGGGAAATCCGAGGTCCATATGGATTCGGATCATCAAAAAGCGTACGAGAAGTGGAAGAAGGAAATTCTGGAACCCGCTCTGGCTAAACACCCTGAACGTAGAGAAGAATTCATCACTACCTCCAGCCAGAAGGTCGATAGATTATACACTCCGCTAGACACGGCCCATATTGATTTTCCCCAGGACATTTCTTATCCTGGTGAATTCCCGTATACCAGGGGCATTCATTCGACAATGTACCGTGGACGTCTGTGGACCATGCGTATGTTCGCTGGATTTGGTTCTGCAGGGGAGACCAATGAGCGTTTCAAGTATTTGTTGAAACAGGGCCAGACTGGACTCAGTACCGCTTTTGATCTACCGACGCTTTATGGATATGACAGTGATTCGTCCTTTGCAGCAGGGGAATTTGGTGAATGTGGTGTCGGGGTCAGCAGTCTGGAAGATATGTCAATCCTGTTCAATGATATACCTCTGGACAAGGTCACCACGTCTATGACCATCAATTCTCCGGCAGCGATGGTCTGGGCGATGTACATAGCCAATGCCGAGAATCAGGGAGTACCCAAGTCCAAGTTGGGTGGTACTATACAGAATGACATCCTGAAAGAGTATATCGCGCAGAAGGAGTACATCTTCCCTCCTCACCCATCAATGCGTCTGGTCACGGATACGGTTGAGTATGGGACTAAGAATATGCCTCGATGGAATACGATATCTATCTCCGGATATCACATAAGGGAAGCTGGTTCTACAGCTGTTCAGGAATTGGCCTTTACTCTAGCGGATGGTTATGCTTATGCGGATTGGGCCATCGAGCGGGGTCTGAATGTTGATGAGTTCGCTCCACGTTTCAGTTTCTTTTTCAATGCCCATAATGATTTCTTTGAAGAAATTGCAAAGTATCGTGCAGCACGCAGGATCTGGGCAAAGGATATGAGGTACAAGTATGGTGCCAAGGATCCCAGAAGCTGGACCCTCAGATTTCACACTCAGACCGCAGGTTGTAGTCTTACGGCCCAGCAACCTGAGATCAATATAGTTAGAGTTGCAATTCAGGCAATGGCTGGAGTTATGGGTGGAACTCAGTCACTCCACACTGATTCTATGGATGAGGCGCTGGCCTTGCCCTCAGAAAAGGCAGTTCAGATAGCATTGCGCACACAGCAGGTGATTGCCCATGAATCAGGCGTGGCCAATGTAGTTGACCCTCTTGGTGGAAGTTACTATCTGGAATGGCTGACGGATGATATGGAACGTCAGGCCAGAGACTATTTTGACCGCATAGATTCTTTGGGAGGTGTTGTCCCGGCTATTGAAAAGGGATTCTTCCAGAAGGAGATCGCAGCAGCATCCTACAAGTACCAAAAGGAAATTGACAATAAAGAAAGAGTGGTGGTGGGTGTCAATGAATACACCTCGGATGAATCTGTAGAAATACCAATTCTGGAGATGGATCCCGAGGGTTTTGACAGACAGTGTGCTAGACTCAAGAAACTGCGTGCCAGTCGTGACAAAGGTAAGTTCGAAGCTTCTATCAGGGCCATTGAAAAAGCTGCAGAAGGCGATGACAATCTGATGCCGCATTTCATTGAAGCGGCCAAGGCCAAGGCTACATTGGGCGAGATGTGCGATGTTCTCCGAGGAGTCTTTGGCGAGTATCGTGAAGGTTCGGATTTCTGAGGTTTTTTTGGCATTCTATATAATTGGTCTGACAGGTCGTAATGCAGCGGGGAAAGGAACCGTTGCGAACTTATTGAAAGAGCGTTCTTTTGAATATCATTCACTGTCCAATACGTTACGGGATGAATTGAAGAAAAGAGGTGTAGAGGAAAGCCGGGATGAGCTGATTAGGGTAGGCAATGAATTGAGGTCATCTGGAGGCTCAGGTATTCTTGCAGACCTGATGATCGAGAATGTCAGTACCAATGCCAATCACATCGTCGATTCGATCCGTAATCCTTCCGAGGCTGATTCGTTAAACAGGAAATATCCCAATCATGAATTCTATCTTATCGCGGTAGATGCTGATCCCGAGATTAGATTCCAGCGTTTGAAAACAAGAGGTCGTATCGGAGATAGTGGCACTTGGGAACAATTCCTTCACCAGGAAGCTCTGGAGGAGAGTGATGACCCTAGTAAGCAGCAATTATTATTAACCATGAAGAAGGCCGATTTCAGCCTTGATAATAGTGGAACAATTGAACAGTTAGAGAATCAGATCGACAAGATATTTGAAGGATTATAGATTCCAATCATAGGTTGTAGTCAGTATGAACATGAAGACTATTGGTAGTAAGTGGAAGGCCATTCCAAATGCAACATTAACGACCATCCACCGGCCAGCATAGTTCTCTGGCATTTCCATCACTTTATCGACGACCGTATTGGTTGTATCAACAACCTTTCCAGCAAG
>DAXQ01000085.1 GCA_002506485.1 Euryarchaeota archaeon UBA136
CCAATATACATGATTGCTGGAGCCGTGGAACTGCCACTTTCATGATTGCAGGCAAGGCCTGTACCCGTGGTTGCCGTTTTTGTGCGGTGGACACTGTTCGCAACCCGCCACCTCCGGATCTGGATGAACCTGAAAATCTGGCGGATGCCATAGAATCCATGGGTCTCACCTATGCTGTTATTACTGTTGTCAATCGTGATGACATTCAAGACGGTGGAGCGTCCCACTACAGGCAGTGTCTGGATGCTGTTCATCAGAGACTTCCCGAGGTCGGTTTGGAACTTTTGTGTAGTGATCTGAGTGGTAATCTCGAAGCTTTGGAATCCCTTCTGGACAATGTACCTTTGCAGGTATTTGCCCACAATGTCGAAACGGTCCGAAGACTGACTCCTCGAGCCCGTGATCCAAGGGCAACTTTCGAGCAGAGTATACTGATTCTGAAGAAAGCCAAGGAACTTAGACCAGATATAATGACTAAATCCAGTATTATGCTGGGTCTGGGTGAGACTGAAGAAGATATTATCGAGACATTTAGTGAACTGAGAAATGTTAAGGTCGACCTTCTGACCTTAGGGCAATATCTGGCACCGGGCCCAGGTTATCTTCCAGTAGTTTCCTTTCCCAAGCCCGAAAGTTTCGATAATTTGGCCTATATTGCTAAGGAGATGGGTTTCAGGGCGATTGCCTCGGGTCCAATGGTCCGTTCATCATATCGCGCCGAATCTCTGGTTGCTGCAGCCAATGGCCAGACCTTTGATTCCGAGTTAAAGGTGGTTGCGTGAGCAAGAAGAAGACGTTACACGTACCGGATGCCCCTTTCCGACCCGGTGAGAAACCGGACTTCAGTAATTTGGAATTGCCAAAGGCTGGTGACGCCAAGAAACCGAAAATCATGGTCGAACCATCCGAGATTCGTGATCTGGCCTTCAGTTTAGTGAGAGTTCTGGATGACAAGCACGAGGCAGTAGGTCCGTGGGATCCCAAGCTTGATGCTTCTGTTCTCAAGAAAGGATTGAGGCATATGTCCCTTCTGAGGATATTCGATGACCGTATGCTGACCATGCAACGACAGGGTAAATTGTCATTCTACATGAAATCATTGGGCGAGGAAGCGGTTGCTATAGCCCAGGGAATGGCCCTCAGGTCAGACGATATTCTTTTCCCATCTTATCGGCAACCAGGTCTGCAATTTGTCAGAGGTCGGGACATAGTAGACATGATATGCCACTGTATCACGAATGTCAAGGACAACGTCAAGGGTCGGCAAATGCCAGTCCATTATTCCTGGAAGGAAGGTAATTTCGTTTCGATTTCAAGTCCGGTTGGTACTCAGTTCCCTCAGGCAGTGGGTTGCGCGATGGCGTCTGCCTACAAGGGTGAGGATAACGTATCGATCTCCTGGGTTGGTGATGGAACTGCAGCCGAGGGTGATTTTCATTATGCGCTAAATTTTGCTTCTGTCTACAAGGCTCCAGTTTTGCTGAATGTGGTCAATAACCAGTGGGCAATCTCAACTCATAAGAATATATCCAGTGGAGGAGCTACTTTCGCAGCTCGGGGAATTGCATATGATGTCCCCAGTATTCGTGTTGACGGTAATGACTTTCTGGCCCTTTATTCAGTGACAAGCTGGGCCGCTGAGAGGGCCCGTAAGGGTGGAGGACCAACCTTCATCGAGGTCTTCACGTACAGAGGAGAAGCCCATTCAACCAGTGATGATCCAACCCGATACAGGCCCAAGGATGAATGGAAATCCTGGCCGTTAGGAGATCCAATTGAGCGCCTCAAGGCCCATTTGATAGGGTTGGAAACATGGTCAGAGAAAGAGCAGAACAAACTTGAGAAGGAGTTGGATGCTCTAGTCATTAAGTCCTACAAAGAAGCGGAAAAGCACGGTACCTTATCAGAAGGTCCCTGGGCCCCTGAGGATACACTATTCGAGGACGTTTACAAGAAACCCCCACGCCATCTTAGGAAACAGAGGCAGGAGTTTGGATTTTAGATGTCTCAGATGAACATAATTCAGTCAGTGAATTCAGCTCTTGACATTATACTGGAAAAAGATCCCAATGTATGTATTTTTGGACAGGATGTAGGCTATTTTGGTGGTGTTTTCAGATGTACTGACGGTCTTCAGAAGAAGTATGGAAAACATAGAGTCTTTGACACTCCACTTTCAGAAGGCGGAATTCTTTCGACCGCCATCGGTATGGGTATCAACGGACTCAGGCCTGTCGCCGAGATTCAATTCTCGGACTATATTTTCCCTGCTTTTGACCAGATTACCAATGAACTGGCCAAGCTTCGTTACCGAAGTGGAGGCGAGTATTGGGCCCCCGTCACGGTTCGAACTCCTTGCGGCGGAGGCATTAGGGGTGGTCACTATCATTCCCAGAGTCCCGAAGCATACTTTACACATACACCAGGTCTGAAAGTTGTGATTCCCTCTAATCCTCATGACACTAAGGGTCTATTGATAACCTCGATTGAGGATGATGATCCCGTAATCTTTTTTGAGCCTAAAAGATTGTACAATGGTCCTTTTGATGGAGACCACAAGAAAGCGGCTCTCAAATGGGATATACATCCTAAGGGAGAGGTTCCAGAGGATTATTATTCAATACCTCTTGGAAAGGCAGCGATCGAACGGCCTGGTAATCAAATCACGG
Organism: Euryarchaeota archaeon UBA136; assembly: GCA_002506485.1. Classification (GTDB taxonomy): domain Archaea; phylum Thermoplasmatota; class Poseidoniia; order MGIII; family CG-Epi1; genus CG-Epi1. Next base: position 2,670 of record DAXQ01000085.1, read on the forward strand.
TCCTGACTTATGGTACGATGGTCCATGTTGCCAGAGAGGCGGCTGAATCCAGTGGAATTGATGCCGAGGTCATAGATCTGCGAAGCCTGGTTCCGCTTGACATAGATACCATAACTGAATCCGTCAGAAAGACGGGCAGATGTGTCATTGTCCATGAAGCACCTAGGACCAGTGGTTTTGGTGCAGAATTATCTGCACAAATCCAAGAAGAATGTTTTTATCATCTGGAAGCGCCAATTGCAAGGGTTACCGGATGGGATACTCCCTTCCCTCATTCATTAGAGTGGGAATATTTCCCTAGTCAGGAAAGGGTTATAGAGTCTATGAAGAAGGTGTTGGGGAGCTAAGATGGCGAAATACGTGTTCAATCTGCCGGATGTCGGTGAAGGCGTCGTTGAGGGGGAGATTGTGAAATGGAACGTTAAACCAGGTGATACAGTCAAGGAAGATGAGCCTCTGGTAGAGTTGATGACGGACAAGGCAACGGTTTCCATACCTTCTAGTGTCAATGGCAAGGTTGTATCCACCACGGGAAAACCAGGAGATATGGTTCCCGTTGGAGCTGAATTGATTGTCTTCGAGGTCAAAGGGGATGGCGGTTCTAAACCGAAGTCGAAACCCAAACCTGAACCAGTGGCCGAGTCTGCACCAGATCCAGAACCCGAACCCAAACCTGAACCAGTTGCAGCCCCTCCAGTATCTGTTCCTCCTCCAGTAGCTTCCACAGGCACCAAACCCTTAGCCTCGCCAGCAGTTCGTCGCAGGGCCAGGGAGGCTGGTATTGATCTTTCCCAAGTTAGTGGAACTGGACCCGCAGGTCGTATTTCCCATGATGATATGGACACCTTCATTTCTGGTGGTGGTAGATTGGCTGCAGTTCAGTCCGGTGCCAAGATGACGGGTGTGGAGGAGGTGCCAGTTATCGGGCTTCGCAGGAAGATTGCTGAGAAGATGGCCACCAGTAAACGCAGCGCGGCTCACTTTTCCTATTTCGAGGAGGTAGATATTACAGCACTCGAGAGTCTCCGTCAGCATCTTAATTCCACAAGGGCAGAGAATCAGCCCAAATTGACCTATCTTCCATTCATTATTCAAGGCTTGATCAGAGCTGTCAGGAAATTCCCGCAGTGCAATGCATTGTATGATGAGGAAAAAGGAATTGTGTTCAGACATCAGGCAGTTCATGTCGGGATATCGACCCAGACCGAGGATGGCTTGATGGTCCCGGTTATCAAGCATGCTGAAGCACGGGATGTCTGGGATACGGCGAATGAACTTGTCCGCGTTACTACATCAGCACGGGAAAAAACAGCAACAATTGATGAATTGACAGGTTCTACAATAACCATAACCAGTTTGGGGGCTATGGGTGGACTGGGGGCGACTCCGATAATCAATCATCCCGAGGTTTCCATAGTCAGTATTCATGCAGCTCGTGATCAAGCGGTAGTCAGGGATGGTGAAGTTGTAGTTCGTAAGATGATGAACTTGGCCTCATCTTTCGATCACCGGATAATCGATGGCTATGATGGTGCACTTCTAATTCAGGAATTGAAATCCATGCTTGAATATCCGGCAACAATTTTCATGTGAGGTTCTATGGCTGAAGTCCGTAATTGTAAAGTTCTGGTAGTGGGCGCTGGCCCGGGTGGATATGTGGCTGCTATACGAGCTGGCCAACTTGGCCTAGACACAATTATAGTTGAAGGGTCAAGAGCCGGGGGCACTTGTCTGATTCGAGGATGTATACCTTCTAAGGCAATAATCCACGCGGCTTCATCTTTTGAGGAATTGGAGCAACATTCGGGTGCTGGTAAAATGGGAATCAGCGTCACTGGCAAACCTAAGGTCAACATGAAGGATCTGGTTTCCTGGAAGGAATCTATAGTAGACAAATTGAACAAGGGGGTTGAAACCCTTCTCAAAGCAGCTAAGGTGGAATTAATCTCGGGTTGGGCTAAATTCAGGAATGCCAAGACCTGTGAGGTTAGTGGAGGAGAAAAGGAATGGATAATCAATGCCGAACACGTTATTCTGGCCAATGGTTCTAAATCAATTGAACTGCCTTTCATGCCTTATGGTGACAATGTGATATCATCTACCGAAGGCCTTGAATTGCAGGAACTCCCAAAACACCTAGTAGTGATTGGCGCCGGGTATATCGGGCTTGAATTGGGTATTGCTTACCGAAAACTGGGTTCCGAAGTAACTTTCATCGAGGCTTTGGACACTATCTTGCCAATTTATGATACCGAAATGACACGTCCTATCTCCATGTGGCTTCGTAAGCACAAGGTTACGATCAATCTTGGAGCCAAGGCCAAGGGAGTTTCCACCAGAGGTAAGGAGACTACAGTTGAGTATACTGATTCCAAGGGTCAGGATCACAAAATAAAGGCTGACAAGGTTCTTGTTACGGTTGGCCGTAGACCCAACACTCAGGGATGGGGTCTGGAGAAGATGGCTGTCGATATGGATGGTCCTTTCGTCAAAGTTGATGACCAGTGTCGTACTTCCATGAAGAATGTGTGGGCTATTGGAGATATTGTTGGTGAACCTATGCTGGCCCACAAGGCATCGGCTCAAGGCGAAATGGTGGCCGAGATAATTGCCGGACATCG
>DAXQ01000036.1 GCA_002506485.1 Euryarchaeota archaeon UBA136
GATAAGTGGGTAAATTTCTATTCCAAGGTCCTTGGCTTTACGAATATCATTCATTTTACAGACAAGGATATTTCAACCAAATACAGTGCATTAATGTCAAAGGTTATGGAAAGTGGTAATGGACGTATCAAGTTCCCCATCAATGAGCCTGCCAAAGGCCTCAAAAAGTCACAGATTGAAGAATTCATAGAATTTTATGAGGGCCCCGGAGCTCAACATATCGCTCTCTTGACAGATGATATCATCTACACTATATCCCGATTCAAGGATATGGGTGTGGAGTTTCTGCATGTACCAGATACGTATTATGAGGATTTGGAGTCAAGGGTAGGACCAATAAAGGAGGACATGGCCAAGATTAAGGAGCTAGGAATCCTTGTAGATCGTGATGATGAGGGCTATCTTCTTCAATTGTTCACGAAACCGGTTCAAGACAGACCCACTCTTTTCTATGAGATAATACAGAGACGTGGAAGTCGTGGATTTGGCCAAGGTAATTTTCAGGCTCTTTTTGAATCGATTGAGAGAGAACAAGCATTGCGTGGTAATCTATGAGAAGCCTCTATACGAATTCGGTTGATTTTGGACGCTTAGAATCCCATCCTCCTAAAATCAAGAGGATTCATCATGTGGCATATCGTTGCAAAGATGCCAAGGAAACGGTCGAATTTTATCAGGATGTGCTTAACATGGATTTTCAATTGGCCATTGCAGAAGATAAAGTCCCATCAACGAAGGAGCCAGATCCCTACATGCATGTATTCCTGGATGCAGGTATGGGCAATGTTTTGGCATTTTTCGAATTACCCAATTCGCCACCTATAAGTAAGGATCCAGCGACACCAGATTGGGTGCAGCATATTGCTTTTGAGGTCGAATTTCCAGAGGATTTGCTCGAGGTAAAGTACCGGGCTGAGAATTATGGTCTGGATGTTTTGGGACCTATTAATCACACTATTTTCAAATCGATTTATTTCTTTGACCCGAATGGCCATCGAGTAGAGATAGCTGTTAACACTCGGCGTAACGGAGATCTTGAGAGACTTAATGCCGTTGCTTGGGACATGCTTGAAGAATGGAGCCAAACAAAAAAAGCACCTCGGGCGGCAGCTTGGTTACATGAGAAGGAATTCTCATGAAAGACAGTCAGACTTACACAAATGGTTTGCACCTAAATCATCAGTGCCCTGGTCTATGGCGCAGCACAAATAATAGACCATTTTTATTAATTATTTCTACCAAATTTGGCACCTATTAATGGACTCAACCTCAGACAAGTTATATATACTAGAGTATATATCGTATCAATGCGATATGTTAGTTATGTTAACGTATTATTGATTGAAATGAAAGAAAACAAAAATGTCTAAGAAATGCGTTGGAAAAAACATCCGGTATCGCCAAGTTCATCCTCGTAATGTTAAGCCTGAAATCAGTTTTAGGGAAACACATGAGAAGGAACAAGAAGCCCTATCTTTTCTTGAAGGAGTATTAGCCAAGAACAGCAATGTCGTTGTTGCTAGTAGTTTTGGTAAAGACAGTATGGTTGTTCTCCATCTTTGTCTTCGCATTGATCCAGATATAAAGGGCTTCATGGTTACAACACCCAACAAACCAGTTGACACGACAGTTTTCCGTCAACATGTTATCAAAGAGTGGGATTTGAGTTGGCAGAAGTTCCAAGTGTTTCGTAGCGAGGAACCTGCACCAGATAAACTTTATCTGACTGATCCTAAAGAATGCTGTCGAATAAACAAAGTCGAACCCCTTCGCAAAGCATTGAAGGAATTGAAACCTTATGCTTGGATTAGTGGTTTACGAGGAACTGAAAGTGACGAGCGTCTGGAGAAACATTCAAAGATTGAGGAACAATATGGAATAGTGAAGATCAACCCCATTTTAGATTGGACTGAACTGGACGTTTGGAAGTATACGGCAATACACAACATCCCTGTCAATCCACTTTATTCTAAGGGATATCGTTCTCTAGGATGTACGCCATGTATGGCTCCAGGTGGAGAACTAGAGAGAAGTGGCCGCTGGCAGAATACACCTTTGGAAGGCGGAGAGTGCGGGATCCACACTTTGGAGACGTCAGATGCGTAATCCTGACAATGTATTTCATGTTGCAATACCATGCGGGGATTTGGATGAGGCTGTAAAATTCTATAATGAAAAACTGGGTTTCAAATTGGCTCGCAGATACCCTGACAGAGTAACCTTTGATTTCTTTGGGGATCAGTTGGTATGTCATTTGAATCCCTCAAAACTTTCAAAGGACAAGAGTCCATATCCGAGGCATTTAGGAATAACTTTCTATTATAAGAAGGAATTTGATTCTTTCATTAGATTGCTGACCGAACGTCAGATTGAGTTGTTGGACCCGGTTACTGAATTTGGCTGGGAGAACCAGACGGACGAACCCATGGATTATTCCGAATCCCAGATAGGCACAAGGTTCAAGGACATGGCTGAAGAGCATCTCACTATATTTCTGTCAGATCCGTTCAATAATATTCTGGAGTTCAAATATTACCTTGATCCAAGGATGATGCACTAGGAAGAATGGAATTCGATGAAAAATTTTTTGCAGAACTTGCAGCTTCTTTTGCAGCAATAGCTATGGTTTAGATATATGGCAATCGGTCAAGAAATGCTCCAGTTGTCGGAATTTTTAGCCAAATGGTATGGTGGTGGCTTACAATTACACAAGAGATGTGGGGTCTCCTCCCTCTAAATGTAGTATTGTTGTTGGTTCACCTCAGGAACTATGTACGAATGAAGAGAGAGGACGTTCTAAAGAGTAATTTTGAAAACGCAATACAAGAAATGAATCATTAGACTAGACTTTGGCGTTGTTACTTGGTAACGCACATAGCAAGTAAGCCCAGGCAAGGCACAGGAATGTGCATACTCCTAGCAATAAGTGCAGTAGGGAGAGAGATCCAGTGAAAACTGCCTCTGATGTAAATCCTGCAGATATAAGGTACCAACCGCCCAGAAGGATGTTCAAGATAAATAATATTAGTGTCGCATCAACCAATGATGAGAGAACTGATTTTCCGTGATTAGCTTTGATCCAGCGACTAGACCAGAAAAGTAGTCCAACAACACCAACTGCTAGAATACGGTGAAGAAATTGAATCTGCAATCCTAGTACGCTGAGATTAGGTATTATCTTTCCATCACATAGAGGCCAACTATCTCCAAATTCTATCCCGCAGGCGGCCCTATGGTATCCACTGGACAGATAAGCCCCAACAAGAAGTTGTACAAGGACGATTAAGGTAGTACCCCCAGTCAGTCTCTTCAGTTCATCTGAAGGATTATCAATTCGCATATACTCAGGTAGTCCACTCTGGTTCTGCCACCAGACCAGACCCACTGCAATGAGTGATCCAGTGAAGAACAAAGCCAGAGATAGATGTAGTGAGACAGTCCATGGTTCATTATCCATGTCGACCGTGATGTACCCCATCACGGCCTGAAGCACCAAAAGAAAGGTCACGATGTAATGCAGACTATAGACCTGTTTACCTATTTCATCCCGCAGGGACCATGCCGTATAGTGGCTGTACAGAACTAGAATCCCTATAATCCCCACTAGTAATCTATGCAACCACTCTGTGAATATCTGGTCTGAAGTATATCTATGTCCAGCTCCCCTTGAATCTATCTCGTCAGGATTTTCTTTCCACCATTCTTCCTGCTCTTCTGGTGATACATCAAACCCCCAGCTCCCAAAACAGGTCGGCCAATCTGGGCAGCTTTCTCCTGCATCACTTATACGGATCCATCCTCCCGTTGTGATAATCAGAAAGGCTATCACCGCTAGCATGAACGGGACTTGGTGAGACCTATACCAGCCAGCCATAATCTCTAGCAAATCATGGGTCTTTATAGTTGCGTTTGCTCATCTTAATCAATTTTGGCGTTAGTTATATCACGAAGGTCAAGATTTTAGGCTAATGCGGGCTCGGGCGTACACACTGGCGGCCTTACTCTTGGTCATGATGGCTAATGGCCTACAGGCAGTAGAGGAATCACCAAGTATCACAATCACTTCCCTTAACGAAGGAGATTGGATAGAAGGTGAGGTCGAGATTCTAGTGGACGGTGATGTCGAAAATCTCGAATTACTGGTCAATGGAACTGTAGTTGCCAGTGCCAATGCTGGCGAGTCCCTGATATGGGATACAAGGGATGCCAATGCGACCTCTCCTGCACCGTTCCAAGTAGTCGCGCGCGGAGAACTGGAGAACGGAACTCAAGTGGAGAGTTCTCCGATTAACGTGATGGTACTCTATCCCAGACAATTGACCTATGATCCAGCAATGGATATCCAGCCTGAATGGCATCCAGACGGAGGCATCTTTGTCTTCAAGTCCAACCGTGGTGAGGAAGAACACATCTTCAAGCTCTACACCTTGATACCTGGGGAAGAACCTGAACAGATCCAGACCGATCGCGTCTATCATGGCTATCCGGGCTGGTCCCCAGATGGCAGTCATATGGTCTTCAATTCCTATGATCCTGAGGTAGAGGGCACAGGTGAGATGGATATCTTCGTCGTCAATCTGTCCAGTGGCGAAAGTATTCCTGTCACGACCAATTCTGATTTTGATGATTCCGGCCGTTGGTCTCCAGATGGAAATTTCATTTCTTTTCATTCCTCCCGTTCCGGTGATCTGGATGTCTGGAAAGTGGCGGTTGCCGACAATGGAACGCCGATTGGCGAACCGATACGCTTGACCCCTGGAGATTCCAATGAGCACTGCCCCCGCTGGTCGTTTGATGGAGAATGGCTGGTGTATGAGACCGACAGGGTGGAAGGTACGGATGTCTGGGTCATGAGGGCTGACGGATCCGATGCACGGCAAATCACGGACGACAATTATGATGATGGCTATCCTGGCTGGTCCCCTACAGGAGACTGGTTGGTGTATGATTCCAGCCGTGACAACAATACAGATATCTATCTTATTCCAACGGACGGCGGTCCACAGAAGAGAGTGACCATGCATCACACCCATGACAGACACCCCAGCTGGTCGCCCGATGGACGTTCACTGCTATTTCATTCAGGTCGCGGAGGGGATGTCAACATCTGGCAGGTGGAGATTCCGGACCTTTCCGTCATTGATGAAACTGAAGAGGATTCTGGTTTTTGTACGGCAATTGTAACTGAGGAGAATATAGATGAGGTTGATGGTGCCTGCGTGGCAACTTTTGACGATGAGGAGGAACTGGAACCATCCGAGTCAGAAGATAGTACACTTCCCGGTATTTCGATTACTAGCACCTTGTGTCTTATCACACTTATAGCTTTTATGAGGCGTAGATCACATGTCTAAGTTAGATCTAAGCCAGTTATCTGGGTTCGTAGATCAATGGTGGGATGATTCAGCTCTTCCCAGTCTTTGTGAATTCGTTGAGATCCCTGCCTTATCACCTTCTTTTGATTCGGATTGGGAGGCTAATGGTTACCTTGATGCCGCGGTCAACACATTCGTTGCCTGGGTTCGTAGTTTACCTCTGAAAGGTCTTACTGTTTCGGTCCACCGCCTAAAGAACCGGTCACCAGTGCTTCTGGTCAGGATTGAAGGCGATGCAGACGGCGATGTATTATTCTATTCACATTTAGACAAACAACCCGAGGCCGAGGGCTGGTCAGAGGGGAAAGGTCCCTGGAAGGCAGTCATCGAAGACGAGTGGCTCTTTGGAAGGGGAAGTGTGGACGACGGATATGGAGGCTATGCTGGCGTTCTGTCGGTACTGGCTCTTCAGGATCAGGGCATCTCTCATCCGACTTGTAGATTCCTGATAGAGACTGGTGAGGAGAGCGGTTCTCCGGACCTGGAGTTCTATCTGGATGAGATGAAATCGGATCTGGGCATTCCCGACCTAGTTATTGTCCTTGATGTGGGAGGAATGGATTACGATCGGTTGTGGATAACCCAGAGTTTGAGAGGAATAGTGGCAGGTACACTTTCTGTTAAGGTGTCATCGGTAGGTGTTCATTCAGGACATGGCAGCGGCGTCATGCCATCTTCATTCAGACTGGCCAGGCAATTACTTTCCCGGATAGAGGACCAGGACACCGGTGAGATACTTCCGGAATGGTTGCATCTGGAGATTACTGACAAGATGAAGAAGGAATGTGCCCAGATCGCAGAGATGGCTGGCGATTCACTTGATGATTTCCCATTGCTGGACGGAGTCCAGAAGCAGGTCGATGACCCCCAGGATATAGTAATGACCATGAATCTGAGACCAAGTCTTTCGATTATAGGAGCCGATGGTATTCCATCCATACAGGATGCAGGCAATGTTCTGAGGACAAACACAGATCTCAAGGTCTCGATACGGACCCCTCCCGGTATCAGTGCCCATGAGGTAGCTGAGAAAGTTCAGGAACTTCTCGAATCAGACCCGCCCAATGGCGCTCATGTGGAGGCCAGAATGACTGAGGTTGCCGATGGTTTCCTGTCTCCCGAATTACCAGATAAGATATCATCCAGTTTGGAGTCTGCCTGTCAGGAATTCTATGGTAATTCCTCAAGGTCTCTTTTCATAGGCGGTACCATACCAGTCATGGCAATGCTTCAATCTCGCTATCCGGATTCTAAATTCCTTATCACTGGAGCTGGTGGACCGGGCGGAAATGCTCATGGCCCGGATGAGAAATTACACATTCCTACGGCCAAGAAAGTGACCAAGTGCATGTCAGCGGCGGTCTCGGCAACCATTCGTTAAAAAACGAATTATAATACTTAATTATAGCTTAGGAGAACTAATTATAAGTCATAGATACCCATTCTGCCGTATTTGGATTCGGGACCTACAATCTATATATATCGGCATCTTACACATGACCTATGAGCTTTAGCAGATTTTCAGTGCTAGCTGTATTCCTCATGATGATCATGAGCGCTTTTGTTGCACTTCCAACATATAATGTTGGAGCTGATGAGCACGAAGGTGGCGGACCATACTTGAATGCGTTCCCAACCGGTAGTGGTGGCGATATTGCTGACTATGAGATGAGTTTAGATGGTAGTGCCAACATTACTGTTGAAGCTACCGAACTTGTTAACAACACTTCCTATACAATCATATGGGA
>DAXQ01000056.1:0-459 GCA_002506485.1 Euryarchaeota archaeon UBA136
TGAAAGAATGAGTGTTGACGAGGCTTTCGTGGACATCTCGTCCCAGAAGAATCCGCCAGCCCTGGCAAAGACTATTCTGGAACGTATAAAAGATGAAACAAAGTTGCCGGCCTCAGGTGGTTTGTCTACTTCGAAATTGGTGTCCAAGATTGCCTCTGATTTTGAAAAACCCGAGGGTTTCACGGTGGTTCTGCCCGGGACCGAAAGCAAATTCCTGGCACCTTTGAAAATTCGGAAGATTTACGGTATAGGTCCTAAAACGGCAGGACTGCTTAATGGTCTGGGAGTAAAAATATGCTCAGATTTGGTATCTATTGATATCCAGAAGTTGTTACCTGTTTTTGGCCAATATTCGGTCCGGTTGAAAAACAAGGCCAAGGGCATAGACGACAGGCCAGTTGATCCTTCACCCTGGGTTGCCAAGCAGCAGGGAACCGAAAGGACATTTGAGAAGGATGT
>DAXQ01000056.1:844-3340 GCA_002506485.1 Euryarchaeota archaeon UBA136
ATTGGTCGTATGGGGCGTTCAGCCCGTACTGTAACTCTCAAATTAAGATGGTCCAATTTTGATACTATTACCAGACAGAGAACAGTGCCGGGTGAGATCCATCAGGCTGCAGATATTTACAAGGTCGCCAAAGCTCTGCTTTATGCTAACTGGAAACCGGGAAAACCGATTCGGCTGATGGGGGTTTCAGCTAGTCGTCTGGGTGTTTCAGATCAACAGAAGTTACCGTTAGAATTCGAATAAACTCTTTTGTTTGTCGTCTGCTTTAGGTGTGATTCTCTTTGGTTCTTCATCTTCCTTTTCATGGATAATGGGGTAATCTAGGGTAACTACTTCACTTTCTTGCCTGAAATCATTGGATTTTTCCATAATATCAGTTATTCTCTTGTCTTTCTTGTCTATCCCCATCAAAGTAGCTAGTTCATTCTCGTTCAAATCTAATTTTCCAGCAATACGGGCGGCCTTGCCATGGTCACTTTGACATACTAGGGATAGGACGGCTAATTGTTCCATTTTTGATTCCTTTATTGACTGGTGTGTCACCCCTCCAATCTTTTTGGCCAGTGAATTCCTATATCCTCTTTGAAATCGGCTAGCCCCCATTTTCCTTATCCATGAGGGAAATTGTAACCGTCGTCCGGTGGTTGGATGTGCCTTGGATAAGGCAACGCCACTTGACATCAATTCCGAAGCGTATCCCCAAAGCCCGTAGTTCTGGTTATTCATTACGCGAGCGAGTAACAAATCAGCATATGCCACTTTATCGTAGGCACGCTCAATGTCACTGGGGTGCTTGTACATGATCGGAATATTGTCACTTACCCAGGTTGCCACTTCTCTTGGTTGTTCATTCAGGTTGAATATGGCAGTCCGGGGGTCCTCGTAATTATCACTGTTGAATATCACATTTAGTGTGTCGAACATCTCGATTTCGCGGTCTCGTGAGCCTAGTTTTTCCACGTCTTCCACCAATATTTTCTTATTACCTTCCGCAAGAGATTGGAGATCATTGATTGCAGCTCTTAGATCGCCTTTAGCAGCCTCGGTCATGGCTCTGATCGTATCCTGACTTATCTCAAGTTTCTCACTTTCACATACATTGTTCAGTACCATCGCTACGGAAACTGCAGATGGTCTCTGGAATTTCAGTGTCAAGGCCAGTCTTTTTATCTTTGAACCAGTGCCTTTGGTGAGATTGTAAAGATCATTGACTGTAATCACTACAGGTTGTTTGGTCTGCTCTAAAGTCTTGGCTATAGCCTTCTTTCCACCTCGATCACTATAGTTCTTCACCTTTTTCTTTGATTGTTCGGCTCTTTCGTATAAATTATCAGCTTCATCAAGCAGAATCAGGTTCCTGTTAGAGAGTCCCTCATTTCCAAATGTCTGGAAGAGTCCAGCCCGTAGTGCTATGCCTTCGATCACGGCCCCAGATCTGGTATCAGAGGCATTGAGTTCAACAACTCCCCACCCCATATCATTTGCTAGTCCAATAGCGGCAGAGGTTTTTCCACATCCTGGTGGGCCAGATAGAATAACACCCTTCTTTGTAGTCTTATTTCCCCATGAATTCGCCCAGTTCTTCAGATCATTTATCGTTTTAGTATTCCCAATCAGGTCCGAAAGACTTTCGGGCCTATATTTCTCAGCCCAGGATTCCATCAATCACCTAGTTTCATTGAAAAGTGCAAACGTTGATATTTCAGAATCGACTTTGCATTTCTTGAAACTATCCAGAAGCAGAAGAATATACAAATTCCACAAATAATCATTATAGTTCCAAAAGAGGTTTTGAATTCTGCGCTATCTAGTTTAAAGATCGACAGGTCCCAATCTCCGTTCCCCATATAGATCATAATTCCGGCTACAGCTGATGCTAACAAACCAGCTAGAATCAGTGACCTGCTTTCAGTCCTACGATATAGTTGAAGCACCGGGGAAATAATCGTTAAAAACAGTGCAATCCCAAATAGGGTGAAAAATAGTCTCATGAATTTGGTCTGATAATAATTTACGGAGGAGGATGGGAAACCACCGGCCATCACACTCTCGGCAATCATTGGTAAGGGGGCATAGGCTGCAACAATACATCCCAGAAAGAAGAATCTGGCCATAAGGAGTAGAAACTGTGATCTTTTACTATCTATTTCCATTTTCTCCAATTTCTTGTATGTTCTCTTCAGAACCCATCTGGAAATGGCCATGGTGCTAGAGGCCAGAGGAACAAAGACGGCAGTGATTAAAATTAAACCTCCCACCAGCTGACCCATAAGGTCCGCACCAGAATCTTTGCCCAGCAATGATGACAATGACATCATTTTGTCAGTGTTGGTGTAAACCAGAATTCCCTGACCTATGTAGAGTAAAGCCAACAAGAACCCGGCTATGAAAATCCGAGTTCCAAAACTACTGTAGATGTAGGCGTCAGGCTGGTCTCGAATAAACCGTACCACAGTTCTGCCATAGGAGCGCTATTAATTAGCCTAACTCAAAACG
>DAXQ01000051.1 GCA_002506485.1 Euryarchaeota archaeon UBA136
CTTACCTCCAGCCATAGGAATGTGGGCTGCAGCTTTGTACAATTTCTGTGGTTCCCTTATCTTTAGATATTTTGCTAGGGCTATCTCCACAGGTTTGGCTTTCTCGGCTATTTTCTCCTTAAGACTCATTGGTATTCGTCCATTTTGTGCAATTTATCATCAGTGGCTTTACTAAGGTCATCAAGGGTGTTCCAGATGTCATTCAAGAAGTTTTCCTTTATGAGTCTGAACCAAGGACCAATTTTTTCACCCTGATTGAATAGTTCCTGTAATTCGTCTTCAGTAACATATTTCAACTCTGCAATCTCATTGGGATTTGACTTAGTTTCTACGTCACAATTTAGGGCAAAGATGTAATCAATCTCGTGTTCAACCCACTTTTCGTCGGCTCTGGCCCGGTAGTGCATTTTAGTTATGAAGCACAGTTGATTCGAATCGATCAGGTCTTGGTCTATGCCTAGTTCTTGTTCCATTTTTCTCTTTGCAGCTAGTTTTGCCCCTTCTATACCCTCAATCTCCTTATCAATATGAAGAGGGTGACTACAACAGCTATTTGCCCAGATTGATGGAAAGGTAATCTTGCCAGCAGCTCTTTTCTGTATCAATAATTCACCTGACGAGTTGAAGAGAAGAACACTGAAGGCACGATGCAGTTTTCCTTCACCAAGATGACAGTTTATCTTTGTGTCAGGACCAATTATGTTATCATCCTTATCGACAACAATGCAATTTTCTTCCATCATCTGAACCTGCTCCTCGTCGTATCCCTGAAGCCCAGACTTGTCTCCCGTCATCATGGCGCGAAAAGAACGGTTAATTAAAATGGATGTGCTTGCACAATCTCTTTAACTTGCCATTGTCTTGGTCACGTATGGCAAAGCTTGATTTCATTAGTGAGCTAGGTATCAAAGACATTAATCCCGGAGGTTTTTCGACGGAGTGGCTTGGTTCCGGCAGTGATTTGGAATCTATAACTCCTACAGATGGTAGCATAATAGCCACTGTAAAACAATGCGATTCTGGTGATTATGAGAAGATAATGCAGGACGCTACCTCGACTTTCAAGAAATGGAGAATGGAACCAGCACCTAAGCGAGGGGAAGTCATAAGAAAATTAGGTAATGAATTCAGAAAATACAAGGAACCTCTGGGCAAATTAATATCCTGGGAGATGGGTAAGATTCAGGCTGAAGGCGAGGGCGAGGTCCAGGAAATGATAGACATTGCTGATTTTGCAGTTGGTTTGAGCAGGCAGTTATACGGAAAAACCATGCATTCAGAACGCCCAGGCCATAGAATGTATGAACAATGGCATCCTCTTGGAGTGGTTGGAATAATCTCCGCTTTCAATTTTCCAGGTGCAGTATGGGCCTGGAATGCCATGATTGCAGCAGTTTGTGGAGACACAATGGTATGGAAACCATCGTCCAAGACACCGTTGACATCAATAGCAATTCAGAAGATAGTCAATAACGTCATGGAACCAATGGGCTGGGCAGGAGTCATGAATTTACTAGTTGGCAGTAGTCGTGATGTTGGTGAGATGTTGATACATGATCGTCGTGCTCCACTGATTTCGGCTACTGGATCATGTGGAATGGGACGTAAGATTGGTGGAGCAGTTTCCAAGCGTCTTGGGCGCACACTTCTGGAGTTGGGCGGGAACAATGGTATCATTGTAATGCCTGATGCAGATGCAGACCTTGCCCTGAGGGCCGTTCTGTTCGGTGCAGTTGGGACATCAGGTCAACGCTGTACGACCACACGCAGATTATTCTTGCACAATTCAGTTTCAGAAGATATGACAGACCGTCTGGTTACAGCTTATGGACAGGTAAAGATTGGAGATCCCCTAAATGGCACTACATTGATGGGCCCCCTTGTTGATGATGGTGCAGTTAATGACTATAATGAGGCATTGAAGATTATAGAAGAACAAGGTGGCAAGATTCTATGTGGAGGCAATGTTTTAGATGGATCTGGAAGTTTTGTTGAACCTACCATAATTGCAGCTACCCCAGATATGGAGATTGCTAGAGAGGAGACCTTTGCCCCTATCCTTTACGTATTTGACTTTGATTCTATAGATGAAGCGATAACGATGCATAATTCAGTAGATCAGGGTCTGAGTTCTTCTATTTTCACAGGAGATATGCAATCTGTTGAACGATTTCTGTCGCATGCAGGTAGTGATTGTGGTATTGCTAACATCAATATAGGTACCTCAGGAGCTGAGATTGGAGGTGCGTTTGGAGGTGAGAAGGATACTGGTGGTGGTCGTGAGGCCGGTTCCGATAGTTGGAAATCCTATATGCGGCGCCAGACCAATACCCTTAATTGGTCTGATGAGCTTCCATTAGCACAGGGTATTGAATTTGGTTGATATGGATGATGACGAACGACAGTACATGCGTGTTCCCAAGGAAAATGCAGAAGCAGTCATGGGTAAATTGGTCGACGCTGGATTGATTGATGAGAATGCGGAGGTCCGATGGGAGGGAGATTTCGTTTCCTTTCCCTTGATATCCGGATTGTCCCCGAAGAATTAATTGGGTTGTAAACAAACAATTTCAGGTATTAAATCGTATAATTCATTCCAGTTTTTCATATCAGTAGTTTCTGTTGGTTTATTGGGTATAAGATCATCTACCAAATCATCAATTGGTCCTACTCCAGTTTGATCATTTAATTCTTCAGATGAAATCATTGCAATGCCCATAGATACTACCAATAAATTGTATTCAGGGGCTTTCCATACTTCCCCAATATAGAGCGTCTCAGCACCTTGGGTAACATTATATCCAATGTCTTCAAAACCTATTCTTTCCGACTTTGCAGTACCGTTATAGATGACATACTGCGTTGTATAGCCTTGTTTAGTTGTTCTTTTTCCGTCTTCTATATGTGCCTTCAAATCTATTTCTTGTTCAAGAGACATTTTATGGAATTGCTTGTCTAATTCATCTAGCGCATCCCTTTCATTTAGGTCAATTGGAACTTTTATTGCAATAACAAATAGCATTGCAGGGTAGCCATCACTCTCGCCTTCACTATCTTCTCCATCATCAAGGTAAAGAAAGAAAGAAGTTGAAGCAAATCCTAGTCCATACTCATCATATTGGCTCATTGCCCTTTTCCAACCGTTACCAGAATCGCCTTGAATGAATTCCCCGGGAAGTCTAACTGTTGCCGAATTATACAGAGGCATAAGGATCAGGCATGGTAGTACAACAATAATCGCTATTGCAAAACATGTTGCAGATCTCAAAGCCATTCTCTTCCAGGGTCTCGGGATTCCCGATAGCGCCCTTCCAATTAGATAGATTGGAACTCCTATGGTTATAGCTAAAAGCAGTGGTATCATATTTGAGTTTCCAATGGTTATTAATAATCCTAAAAATAAAAATACTGAGCATAGAATATATCCAGCACGCCTAATCCTGATATCGGTACCTCTTAATTTGAAAGACCATTTAGCCTCTATTATTTCGATATTCAGCTTTCCAAGAACAAAATACCAGCCTTGCCGAATCAACCCATCATTTGGTTCAACACCTCTGAATTCGTTCGATTTCTTTCTATCTCTATGCACTACAAAGAAGCAAAAAGAAACTGCTGAGAATAGGAAAACCCAGAATCCAGTTCCTACTCCAAAAGAACCAATGTAATATGCAAAAAAGGCAAAGATTGATGCCATCCATGCTATTTTGAGTGGTCCGGATTCATTTTCTCCGATCAATGTCAGACTTAGGTCCTCATCAGAATCGTCTATGTTCTCAGCTTCTAGTATCAGTTTTCCATCCCCCTTATTTCCAACTAGAGTGTTGAGCCTGATATCGGTCGCTATTTGATCTAATATTTCAGGGTCTGCACAGATGCTCCATTTTCTAGCATGAGTACCAATGGTCAATGCGTTAACTTTGATGTATTGTCTTGCCACGGATAGTAGCACGAATAAGGAAAATAAAACTAGGTTGCCGATAAAGATTAGACTTAATGGTATGAACAACAGTTGCCACCAGGCTGAGAATCTTGGCACGAATCCCCTCTCCAGATAATCTATATTCTCACAAGGTATATCCCATAGATTGAATTGATTTCCAACAAAAACCCTAAGGTTAGTCAGGAATAGACTCCCATTTCTTTTATGGTCTACAGTAATATTTTCGTATTTTTTAAGCAATTTCTCGCTTGGCAGGAATTTTTCAGTTAGATCCACGAGGTTTAGTCACATTAGTCTTATTTAAAGCATTTTCAGAATACGAAGAGCAGATAAAG
>DAXQ01000083.1 GCA_002506485.1 Euryarchaeota archaeon UBA136
AAATCCATCCTTTTGGCCACACCCATTGTCTTTTTGCATGCGGATGCCAGATATTATTGTTTTTTGCGCAATCTTTATACTTAAGCATTAATCCGCAGGGTAATGACTAGTGAGTGGAGAAACCAGTTGAACGCCTGGCTTCAAGAGCATATGTTGGCAGTTAGCACGGTTGGTACTATACTAAGTTCATTTATGGTATTCATTGGAATAATGGGCCGATGGTATGAGGATTCCTCATTGTCTCCAACAACTATCCTGGATTTTATGGGAGCATACGACATCTGGGTTCTGATCTTTGGATTGATAATCCTTGCCTTCTCGGCTTATTATCTTTGGCTAACTAGGCATTACATGAATCGTTTCGAGGAGATAGTAACAACCAATTCCAAGAAAGAATTCCAGAGAAACTGGACCGAAGTTGAACAGATCGCCAGATATCACTTGCCTAAAGCGTATCGCAAGCGAGTCTCTGAGATTCGAGGGAAGTTCGGACTCAAGTAATTAAGAAATTTTATATAGTGTCTTTTTTCTTTGAAAGCAGTGGTTAACAACCTCAGGTTCATAACCGATGAAATCCAAGAGTAGTAAAGACGAGGAAAAGATAGAAACTGTGAAGGAAGAGGAGCCTACAGTTTCGACTCCCGAAGAGGAAATACAGAAATTGAAATCTGAAGTTGAAGATTATAATGAGAAATTTTTGAGGGTCGTGGCAGATTTTGATAACTTCCGGAAGCGCATTGATCGAGATAGAGAACAACAAAGTCTCAGACTGAGGGGAGAGATACTTTCCAATTTCCTTGAGATTGTGGATACTGTCGAAAAGGCGGTTGAGGCTGATCATCCAGACTTGGAAAGTTCTTTGGAGGGAATCAAAGGAATACACCGATTGATATCCGCATTGATGGATTCATTTAACATAAAACGTTTTGATCCCCAAGGTGAACAATTTGATTTTAGACTGCATGAGGCCTTGACAACAGTTGAGAAAGAAGGTGTAGAGCCCAATACTATAGTTGAGGTTATTCAGTCAGGCTATACTTTAGAGGGTGAATTACTACGGCCAGCTAAGGTGGTTGTATCAAAAGGTTTTGAAGAAGAAGGTGAGAAAATAGTAGTAGAAGGTGAGTAAAATGGCAAAAGAAGTAATAATAGGAATAGATTTGGGTACAACCAATTCTGAGGCAGCATATCTTGAGGGAGGTAGACCTGTGATTATACCTTCCGCAGAAGGTTCGACGTTCGGTGGTAAGATGTTTCCATCCGTTGTTGCATTCACGAAGGATGGCGATAGAATTGTCGGAGATCCCGCCAAAAGGCAGGCTGTATTGAATCCCGATAATACAATAATGAATATCAAGAGGAAAATGGGAACCAAGCACAAGGTTACCATAAAGAAGAAAAAATATTCTCCTGAAGAAATATCTGCAATGATACTGCAGAAGATAAGGACAGATGCAGAGGCACATCTGGGTGTTGACATCGAAAAGGCAGTTATCACAGTTCCAGCTTATTTCAATGATAATCAGAGACAGGCGACCATAGATGCTGGAAAAATAGCCGGTTTGAAGGTCGAGAGAATCATAAACGAACCCACTGCGGCAGCATTGGCCTATGGTCTTGACAAGGAAGGGGAGTACACTGTCGCAGTTCTGGATTTGGGCGGTGGGACTTTCGATGTCACAATTATGGAGATGGACAACGGTGTATTCGATGTTGTATCTACTTCAGGTGACAACAAGCTTGGTGGAACTGATATGGACGAAGCAATGATTGACTATCTGGCAGACATTTTCAAATCAGACAATGGAATAGACTTACGTGATGACTCTGCATCTAAACAGCGTCTTCGTGATGCAGCGGAAAAAGCAAAGATTGAATTGAGTAATACTCTGAAAGCCACAATCAACTTACCATATATCTGGTCAGATTCTAGTGGTCCCAAGCATTTGGAGCTTGATCTCACGAGAGCTAAGTTGGAGAAGATTGTTGGTCCAGTTATCCGTCGTTGTGAGAATCCAATTAAGAAAGCTTTCAAGGATGCTAAAATCAAACCAGGTGATGTTGACAAAGTAATTCTTGTTGGAGGTCCGACTCGAATGCCGACCGTCCAGAAGGCGTTTGAGAAATTTGTAGGGCGTAAAGCCGAGAGAGGGGTAGACCCTATGCAATGTGTTGCTATGGGTGCAGCTATTCAGGCAGGTGTGTTGGCAGGAGACATCAAGGACATTGTTCTTCTGGATGTTACTCCTTTGACTTTGGGTATTGAGACCGAAGGTTCAGTCCTGACCCCATTGATAGACCGTAACACCACGATACCAACTAACAAGTCCAAAATATTCTCTACAGCTGCAGACAATCAACCTGCTGTCGAGATTCACGTTCTACAGGGTGAGAGGACCATGGCTGCAGACAATGATACTCTAGGGCGCTTCCAGCTTGTAGGTATACCACCATCACCCCGCGGTATTCCACAGATCGAAGTATCCTTTGATATTGACCGGAATGGAGTGATCAATGTCACTGCCAAGGACCTTGGAACCAACAACGAACAGAAGATAGAGATAACCTCCAAGTCAAATCTGAGTGATGATGAGATCGAACAGAAGGTCAAGGAGGCCGAGAAGCATTCTGAAGAGGATAAACAGATCAGAGAAATGGTCGAGACCCGTAATCAGGCCGAGTCCTTCATCTATGCTACAGAAAAGGCCATCAAGGATCTCGATGATAAGGTCGATGATGATACCAAGGCCAAGGTCGAGGAGTCCAAGGAAAAGCTAGAGGCAGCTATGAAAGAAGATAATCTGGATGGTCTGAAGAAGGCACTGGAGGACTTCCAGCAAGCTTCCCAGACAATAGGTCAGATGGCATATCAGCAAGCTGCTGAAGAACAGGCCAAGAACCAGGCTGAAGGGTCCGATTCAAAGGTTGATGATGATAATGTGGTCGATGTTGATTATGAAGAGATTGATGACGAAAAGTAGTTTGGGTCCTAGTCAAGTATAAATTACCCTATTCTTCTGTGTTTGAACATGGCCGATAAGGTGTCCTTTACGAATTTCGGTGGGAAGAAGAAAGTTAGAAAGGTAAAACGCCGTGGGCCAAAGAAACCGAATATCAATGCTGAAGCATTACTCGATGAGGTTCTGGTAGCCAAGAAGATGGCTGACCGAACTATTGCAGAGTCCGGTTCGAACCTTATCACCCTCCCCTTCCTTGAATTTTCTGCATTACAAGAGACCCCTTTTGCTTCGGGTGAGTGGAACCCCGTGGAGGTCACATTAAGCAATACAGGGAATGGTGCAGCAAGTACGGTAACTCTTTCATTTGATAACTTGAGAGTGCGAGGACAGACAATAGTTGACAGTCTGAATCCTGGAGATGACAAAGTTGTTGTCATCGAGTTGAGGTCTGATGCCGTAGACAAGACCATCAGTCGTCTGGACGTTTATTATCATTCCATTGAAGGTGACACCTTTACTGCAGTAAGGAGGGACTGGTTCCCTAATGATTATGAGGCAGCCAACATTTTTGAGAGCGAAATTCCACCCGGTGAGGATAAAAATTCGCCACTCTATCAACATCGAGAAGTAATGCATGGGGATTTCCACATTATATGTGGTAATTGTGGTGTTAGAGCGCCAACCACTTTCCGAATATGTGGGAAGTGTGGTACACGTCTTCAGAAGCGATTGGATCGTCGTGATGAAGGTAGGGATCTTGCGGCTGTTCAGGATGAACGCGAGATATTAATCAAGAAGTTACAAAAGCTTGGTGAACTAAAGGACAAAGGTTTGTTGAGTGATGATGAGTTTACTGTAGCCAAAGCTCAACTCTTGAATTAGACCTCTTCAGCCCATTCCACATCATCATCGAAGTTACCGTCAGACACAGGACCTTTCTTTACAGCATCAGCTACCCGGTTGTTCATAACAAGGATGAAGATAACAAGAACTATAGCCCATTGAACGACCATGGTTATTATCGTGAATAGCCCCAGTCCCATTCCCTCTATCGGCGAGTGGCTCTGATCCTGTAATTTTTCATAGATAAAGAATCCGAATACTGCAATAAACTCAAGTGGGAAAACGTATTTGATGATGTACTCCCACCAAACTCCAATTTGTATATCAGCATATTGAGTGTTAATTAGATTCTTCCTGAAATCGCTAACACCGAATCTCATTACAACTACAGCAATCATAAGTCCTGAAACGATTAGTCCAGTACCCCAGACGAAATCCTGGTTGTCCAGGAATTCCAGACTTATTGCTGCTGGAATACCGGCCAATGCCACTGCAACGGAGATGTAGCGTACAGCCTCTTTTCTTTCCCATCCCATATCAACGAAATTTACGACACATCCCTGTAAAGTCGCGACCATTGAGGTTAGGGCCGCAAACGCCATTGCAAGGAAGAATATGCTACCTATCACCCACCCAGCAGTCCCCATAGATGCGAAAAGTGCGGTCAAATGAATAAAAGTCAAACCAGATGATCCAGATTCCACTGCAGCCAACCCATCGGCTGTAGTGTCAGAAAGTGCAAAGACCGTTCCGAGAACAGCGACACCTGCGATTAATGAAACCGAGTTGTTACCAAGTCCGGTCAGAAATGCGTTCAGCCCAATGTCCTCTTTCTTTCTCATTGCAACAGCGTACGTGATCGCCATTCCAAATCCGGCAGAGGTTGACCAAGCAGATTGCACCAGAGCCCGGATCCACGTTTCTCCTTTGAACAGGTATTCCCACTGCGGGATGAACAGAAATCTCAATCCCATCGCAGCGCCGGAAGGGTTCAAGATGAAAGGATATATCATGGCAACAACCAGGAATGCCACAAGACAAGGTATGAGTATCATGTTGGCCTTTTCGATTCCACCTATGCCATTGTAGACGACGAAAGCAGCGAGACTCACAGCGATCAGCTGGAAGAATACGACTTCGGCAGGTGAGGATATGAAATTGTCCCACAGAGCTTGTGTCTGGGTGGTGTCCGTCGCATCAGTCATCTCTCCGGAGAGTGCAATCCAGAAGTATCTGATTGTCCAGCCCATGACCACTGCATAGTAGAATCCCACAGCTGTTCCGACCCACATCATCCAGATTCCGAGCCATGTGAAATTTCGGCCAGCCATATCCCTCATGGCCCCAACGGTCCCAAGTCTGGTTTTCTTACCAATAGCAAATTCAGCCATTAATAATGGAATTGACCATGCGAATAGGAAAAGCAGCCAACCAATCATAAATGATCCACCACCATTTGCCGCAGCTTCACGTGGGAATCTCCAGATATTTCCAGTACCTACGGCAGCGCCGACGGTGGTTAGAATCAATCCTAATCTTGAGGAGAATATCTCAGGTGGTTTTTCATCAGCCATTTTTTCATTTTTCCTTAGGTATGGCTGCAACGCTTCGTTTGGCAGTGGTACCCTTTTTTCTTATGGCCGATGAGGGTTTGGCCTTCTTAGATGGTATGTCACCTTCGTTTTTTCTTCTTTCAGCTTCGGTTGCAATTCCTACGGTCTTGTATAGTCCTCCCCAAACAACACCATACATTAGGGCCATCATTATTCCAACGCCTAGGACATCAAGTACTGGATTACCGAATCCAATAATGTCATCAACGAAGATTTCAATTGGTTCCGCAGCGCCGTAGCCAGTTACTACGAATCCGCCACCAAATTCATTCGCCAGTCTTGAGTCCTGGGCAACAGCGTAGAATTGAATGTTGGTAGAATCCTCAGTTTCTGGTATGTATGCCCTGAACACAGAATCTCTTCTTGGTATTGTGAAATCAGCGCTGTAATCAGAGTAGTCTTTGATATCACAGTCTTTGATACAAGACATAGGTAATTCCTTCCACACTCCTTCTGCCATCTCATCAGTTCGGTAATTCAGAACTAATGAATCCTTCAACATGAACTGAGCGTCTTCGACTTCAACTCTTACAGGGAGTCTATCATTCGCATAATAGTCCCCAAAGTCCACTTCAGTGTCAGATTGGAACCCGACAGTTTCCCCTTTGGATGACATGATACTCAATTGAGGCATCATTGTATCCTCGGGTGAATGAATGCCCGGGCCATTGAGGTCACCGTAATCAGGGAACATCTGGCCAATCCTTGCCTCTGGGCTTTCGTCCAGCAAGTGCATATTGGTGAGAAGATGCATTCTGACCGTTGGTCGAATCAGTAGAGGATCGGCGTGGAAGCCCCCTTGAAGGCTCCCCTGGCTCCCGCAACTGTTCAATTCGACAGTGTAAGAGAATGACCCCTGCATCCCATACTGGTAGTCATTGATATCGCCAGATACCTTGTATCCACCCTGGTCTTTCCAGTTGCCATAACCTGTCAGGTTCATCAG
>DAXQ01000016.1 GCA_002506485.1 Euryarchaeota archaeon UBA136
ACCCTCATTTCAGTGTCATAGGTTCCCTTTTTCTCCAGATTTCCTAGCGTGTCCAGAGAAATCGACTTGAATCTATAGGTCAATCCGTTTTCTCCCGTGAAGTTTATCGAGTTGTTCGTGAAGAACCCTAGTAGAGTCCAATCTCCCAGTGTACTTCCTTCCTTGACCAGATAATAGATATAGTATCCTTCCAAGTCTTCAGAATTTGTGAGACTCCGCCACTTGACCTCAAAGGTTAAATTATTTCTATAGAATCCTTCCTCGTTGACTCTAGATGTCGGTGCGGTCGAATCAAGGTAAATTGGAACGTCATAAGTGACCGTATTGTAACCCCATAAATTCGACTGAGGAAAAGTCATCATAATCTCCTGATCAAACCATTGTGTATTCGTAGGATTAGAGACTACACTTGCAATCACATTGGGTCCTTGATTCAGATAGTTTATGTATACTTGAAATTCCTCATTCCAGTATTCGGCCCCGTGTCCACTGCCTTCATCCATATCGCCAAAAACATAGATTCCATTGATATAATGGTCACCATAATTATTCGTAGCTACATTAATACTCATGAATCCCCCTTCGTAAAGACCCATATCTGGAATATCTACAATGTGTCTAAAATAGGCATAATTTTCTCCAGCCCAGAAAGTTTTGTAGTCGATTCCACTTAGATCAGTGTCTCCAAAAGGTGTACTACCATCGCTCCATGTAGTGTCATTGAAACCTAGTTTTGTCCAGTTGGTGTCACTGTACAACTCTTCGGATCCGGTTGAGTTTATCCATCTCCAAGCGACATCATTGGTACTTCCTCTTTCGAGTAAACTCTTGGTTACGACATTGTCATACTGGCTCTCAATATTGAAGGAAAGGTTGTAAAATCCATCACTATATGAATCAGGAATTAATACGGTTATAGTCACACTTTTGGTCTGACCTGGCAAAAGAAGAAAATCGTTTGGAGTAAATTCGATATTCCAATTACCAAACATCGATTCTGAAGGTGTTAAACTAACGTTGTCAACCAGATCTCCCGTGTTCTGAACTTCGATAGAGAAGTCAACCATCCTGGATCCGTTTACAACTATAATACCATCGTCAAAAGAAGCTTCCAAAGAATAGGTTAATGTGGTCAGGTTCATTGTAAATAAATTGTTGGAAAGATTAGTATCATTGCAATCACATGATATCTGGACGTCCAACTGATTTAGACCAACAAGTTCGGGTGTCCATGCCATCCACAAGCTGCTAGAACTATCTGCTGCCACTGTTTCGAAATAGAATGCTTCCACTAGCGTATTATTTGCTGTAACATTAATCGTGAAATTGTTAGCACTGGTGTTACCATGGTTTCCACCATTTATTGCAACCAATACTGTATCTCCAAGAATAATTGAATCATTTGTGGCTTTGAAGACCTGGGCTGTCATCTGTAGGTCAAGCCACTGCCGATTCTGGTTACCTGACCCATAAACATAATCACGGCCGTAAACCGCAAGCACATTTTCTCCATCATTGAACATTGTCGAAGGTATGGTTTCAGTACCATCATCGTTCCAGTATTCCATTCCATGTGAATTTCCCCCACGTTCACTGTATATGAGATTCCCATTAAGGAATGGTGTACAGTAATTTGCAAAAGCCACGTTAATCTCAGCGGAGTTTACTACTCCAGATAACTGGAATTTGTGTCTGATAAGTATGATATCATCATCGTATGGTGAACTTCCCGTAGTGTCCCAATCAGTGTTTGGATCTACATTATTATATTCCCTATCTCCAAAAGGTGCCGCTGCAATGACCCATCCTGAGTCGTTGAATCCTGGCTGCGACCAGTTTTCCGGTGAATCATCATAGTCATCGATAATCAGATATCGATAGTATGTGGCATTATCCCTTCCACTTAGGATTATAGTGTTTTCCTCGACGCTACTACTGGAGTAAAGGACTTCATCAACGAAAGGGTCGGCCTCACCAGTAGCTTCCTGACTGGTCGAAAGCATAACTGCTATAGCTGCAGTGAGAAACAGAAAAACCCATAATCTACTCTTCATAGCTACGTCGGACTGTGATGGAGTATTATAAAGTTAGATGTTTTAGAGTCGGAACTCATTTATTATCACCCCTTTAATAACAATACGAAAGCGTGTCCTCAGATGATGAAGATTCAAGCATAAGAGGTCGTATCGACCGTTTCTTTGACAAGAGAGCCAAAGAGCAACAGGAATTATTGAGGGGTGAAATAGGTGGTAAGAAGATATCAGATAGTTGGGAGGAGGCCAAACAGAAGCTGGGTCGTAAGCCGGCCCCTGCCAAAAAGAAATCAACTAAGTCCCCAAAGAAATTACATAGTGTACCAAAGTCCAAAGGAGTGAAAGCTCCAGAAGAGCGTCCTGAGGTAGAGATAAGTCCCATGGTAAGGAGTTTTGTTAGGCTGACCACAGATTACCCTCCAGTTACTTTAGGAGTGATGACAGCTATCACACTGTTCATGCTTATCGGGATTGGAATGACCAACATAAACGGGGCAATGGAGGTCTATCTACCCCAAGGCTCCGATGAAGAAGCTTTATTGTTAGAAGTCAGAGAAGACTGGTCGACAGACATTATTGTTATCTATGTTGAAACAGATAATGAGCGTGATCCTTCTAGTCCTACTAACATAACGAATCGACAAGTCCTGCTAGAACTGGATTATATTGAGAGAACCGTTGATGAGTACGGGCAGACGGAGAAAGGAGGGCCAGGCATAGTTCCCTCGGACGGCGGTCTAGAGGATGATGTTGTCTGGTCTTTCAGTATATCTACTTTGATTAAGGAACTGCATAGCACCAATAGTAGAGTCTATGACGCATTGATTGACAATTCGGCAGCTTGGGCCTCAGCCACTACGGATGGAGGGTCATCAAGCACAGCAGAATTGGTAAAACAAGCAGCTGAATTGGCAAAAGATTCAGACACTTTGAATCACTATGAAATTCCAAGCCAATCCGATATAGATGATATTGTTCAGGATCTACCACCCGCTGTGGTAGAAAAAGTATTGAGAGATACAAACGATGATGGTATTTGGGATACGGCAGTCATATTGTTTGGAATAACCAGTGATGTTCCTCCACCTGAGATTATTAAAGAGATAGATGACACAATGAAGACCAGAGGTTTGGGCCTTCACGAAGAGAATGGTAATCGGCCAGAAGGGCAGACTTTTAGTCATATGATGCTGACCGGGCCAGTACCAGTTACTCAGGCTATTACTGATCGCTCATTCTCTGAGTTCTGGAACATCTTTCCTATAGGGGTGGTGCTATGTGCAATTGCTATATTCTTGATTCAGAAAAAAATTAGGGCTGTTCTGATAGCTGGTGTTCCTACACTATATTCTATATTCATAACTTATGGAATTATTGGCTGGACTAGGATGGAGGCGACTCCTACCATAATTGCTCTAGGGCCTATCCTGATGGCTTTAGGCGTGGCCTATGGTCTACATCTTTCCAATCGTTTTACAGAGGAAACCGGCCCCAATGCCCAGATAAGAATGATGAAAGCCCTTTCGACAACTGGAAGAGCGATTGCCCTTTCAGCCTTGACTACAATGATTGGATTTGGTAGTCTGATGTATACCAATCTAGGTCCAGTATTCACGGTGGGACTTAGTCTTACCTTGGGAATCTTTGTATGTCTCTTAAGCACATTCATCATGGCTCCAGCGTTAGCCGTTCTGACAGAGTATGATTACAGAAAAACAGAAGGAGAGTGGCATGGATTGGCACGCACGGTCACTGAGCACAACAAACCGGTGCTGGCCGTTCTATTAGCAGTATGCTTAGTGTCAATAGGTCTGATACCTGCTCTCGAGACAAATATTGATTATCTTGAAATGGTTCCTGATGACGAACCAACATTAGAGGGGATTGTCAAATATTCCCAAGAGTTTAATGCAGGAGCTTTCGGAATGATGATTGCCAGAGGTGATTTTCGGAACGATTATGACGAGATTGCCGACGATGCTGTGGATCAATTAGATGAAATAGATATGGTGGTAGCTGGGGGAGAGGATGGCAACAGAGACGGTTTAAATGATATTGAAGACGTAACAGCAATATCCTTGACCGAAGTTATGAAGGCTGTTAAGATTTCAACCAACCAATCATCTACTCTTGACTTCATAATTGATAATACTGGACAAGATCCTTTTGAAAGAACATTCTGGGCGATTCTTCATCAGGACCAGATTCAAGAAAACCCAATATTCGGCAGAGACTTGCAGAAATTCTTGCTTAATGTATTCTATGATAGTATAACTCCTGAAGCCCTGAGCATGATAATGGATTGCTCTCCTGATGAGGTTTCAGGAGTTGAATGCCAGTATTCCAAGACCTTGATATACGTCGATATGCCTCTGAGAGATATTGTTTCTATGGAGGTCTCTGTTACCGCTGTCAATGAAATAAGAGGTGATGGATCATTTGGTGACGTTAAGATATCTAAGTTGACTGGCGTCGCAGCGATAGGAACAAGTGTTAATGCACAGTTAATTAAGTCACAGATAACAACATTGGCAATTTGTATCATCCTCGTTTTAGTTGTATTGTCAATGACTTTTAGGAATATCAAAATAGGACTTTTGACCACCCTTCCGGTTGTTTGGGTGGTAGCACTAGAGCCCTTGACATTTGTTGTACTGGGGCAAGCTCTGAGCCTGGTAACGGTGATGATCGGTTCAATTGTTATAGGTGTGGGGATTGATTTTTCAATCCACATTACTCAGAGAGTAATTGAGGGTGGAATAAACATGCCTAGCATCTATAATGCAACCGCGAAAACAGCACAAACCCTAGCCGAGGCTACAGCTGTGACGTTGGTTGGCCTTACGGCAGCGTTCTTCATCAATATCTCAGCTCTATGGTGGTTTGTTTTCATTATTGTGATTCTTCTGATAGCTTCAATGATCTCAGCTATGTTCCTGTTACCTGCACTTTATTCACTGGTAGTAAAATCTGGTGGGACTCTATCGTGACGGTCACTTCCATAATCGGTGCCCAGTGGGGTGACGAAGGCAAAGGAAAGATAACTGATTTTCTGGCTGACAAATCAAAGGTGGTTGCCAGATCCCAAGGAGGAAACAATGCAGGCCACACAATTGTAGTAGATGGCAAGAAACACAAGCTGCATCTTCTTCCTTCTGGTATTTTGCGTAAGGATATTATCAATGTAATTGGCAATGGTGTGGTTGTCAATCCTGATGTTCTGCTCAAAGAGTTAGCCAACCTTGACGACGAGCGAGGGCAATTATTCATTTCAGATCGTGCTCACATAATAATGCCTTATCACAAGATGCTGGATGGAGCTGAAGAGAATTCCAAAGGTAAATCGTTCATAGGTACAACAGGAAACGGAATTGGCCCTTGTTATTCTGACAAAGCATCGCGGATTGGACTCAGAATGGGAGACTTAGAGGATGATGATATGATTATTGAGAGATTGGAAAAGGCCTTACCTCGCAATCAGGCGTTACTGAACCATTATGGAATAAAAGATGATTTGACAATTGATGGTCTGTTTGAAACTTGTAAGGCATGGAGAAGGGAATTAGGTGGATTTATCACCGATACCTCATTGTTGGTGAATCAACATATCGATAATGGAGATAGCGTTCTTCTAGAGGGTGCTCAGGGAGTTCACATAGATATCGAATATGGAACTTATCCCTTTGTTACTTCATCTAGTCCAACAACAGCCGGAGCAGCCTTAGGTTCGGGAATTGCACCGTCCAAGATTTCAGATGTTGTCGGAGTTACCAAAGCCTATCTTACAAGAGTCGGTTCAGGACCTTTTCCAACAGAATTAGAAGATGAAGTTGGAGAAATGATCAGGGAGAAGGGACAGGAATTCGGGACAACCACAGGTCGTCCTAGAAGATGTGGCTGGCTGGACTTGGTTATGCTGGAATTGTCCAATCGAATTTGTGGCTTCACTTCTTTGGTAATTACGAAACTGGATATTTTGTCTGATATGGATGAGATCAAGGTCTGTGTGGCATACAAAGGTGAAGATGGGACAGAGATCAATCATTTTCCATCATTCCTGTCATATCTTGGAAAATGTACTCCGGTGTACAAGAGTTTTACAGGTTGGTCATCAGAGGATATAGATATTACCAACGGAATCATACCAGAAGAAATGAAGAATTTCCTTGATTTTGTCTCTGAAAGTTTGAATATTCCGATAAGTATAGTTTCACTTGGCCCTGGTCGAGATGAGACAATAATATTCTAGGCTCAGGCTTCCTCATCCGGCTTGTCTTACTTCCTACGGTATATTGCTAGTAATCCTATCGAAATCAAAGCAGGAATCATAGATACTGAAGGTAGGAAAATCTCCTCTTCGCTATCCCCACACAGACCTCCATCATCAACTCCATCATCATCAACTG
>DAXQ01000031.1 GCA_002506485.1 Euryarchaeota archaeon UBA136
ATTTGCATATTATCGCTGTCTCCACAGTGGTGTGTGGTATATAAAAGAGAAAAGGTCCTCAAGCCAACCCTTGTATAATATAACACTCCTTCATACTTACAGGTTGTTAATCATGTTAAATTTGATGCTTATCGGAACTGCACATGTTATCGATTTGAAGACTCCACTTGAGATATATATCAGGGAGTTTGAGCCACATGCAGTAGCTCTAGAATTGGATAGGGAACGGTGGTTTGCACTTAACTCTGGAAAAAAGCGGTCCCGAGGTCCTATTTTTGTAAGAGTCTTGGCACGTTTACAAGAATATCTGGGAGATACTTTTGGCAGTTCACCCGGTTCTGAGATGCTGGCTGCGGCAAAGATAGCGAGAACTATAGGGGCAGATGTTAATTTGATAGACAAACCAATAATCCCAACACTTAAGGGAGCATGGAAGAACATGCCATGGAATGAATTTTGGAATTTAATTATGGATAGCCTGATTTCCTTTGTTGGAGGCGGAGATCTCAATCTAGACCAAAGTATGAAGACTGGTGATTTCTCAAAAGCGTTGGAGGAATTCTCTGAACGTTATCCTTCAATCAAGACCCAATTGATTGACAGGCGCGACGCTCACATGTCAGTTAGTCTGGTGAAACTTTTCCGAACAAAAAAATATGATAGGATTATTGCAGTTGTTGGTGAGGGCCATATAGAAGGAATAAGTACTAGATTATCATTCTTGAATCCAGAAATAGTTAGGCTCAAGGATTTGTTGCAGAGGAAAGGTAATAGTGTTTCCTTTTCGATAGAAGTCTAGAAATCGTAAGTAATAGCGAATCGATAATCCCAGTTAGCTTGAACTGGAGCTCCACTGTTGGTGAAAGCTATGGAGACATTGTATTCTCCAAGTTCTAATTTTGCTTCATCATTAAATAACGTAACACCCCAACTGGCAGTTTCTCCGCCGCATCCCACGCTTCCTTCATTGCTCCCAATCTCACTCCCCGCTGAATCCTGAACTGATATAGTATAATCAAGTTGACCACCCACACCAACACACCCGATTTCGCTGAAATCAATTTCAACAAGTGCTACAAAAATCTCGACATCCAGATTATAATTTTCATCACTGTTTTGGATAACCAATGTTCCGTCCTGTCCTTCGTCTATGTAGTCCTCTGGAACCACCTGCAGAATTCTGGTTATTTCTCCTGTTTCATCATTCTCGTCTGCTACTATCAAAGTGACATTGTAATAGCCACCAGTAGACCACGAGTATTCGGTTGAGGATTCATTTACGGTCCTCTCGATTCCGTCACCAAAATCCCATTTGTATTCCTTTATTTCTCCATCGGGTCCACTGGAATCACTGGCATCTAGTGTAATATTGGAATTGGCTCTGACCTTTTCCACTTCACTTCCACTGTCCTTGAAGACAAATTCAGCGGTTGGTCCCAGAGATTTGATATCAACACTCTTTGTAGTGGATCCCTCCTGTCCACTTCCATCTTCAACAGACAATTTCACATTGTATGTTCCAGCCATTCCCCAACTATGCTGAGGTGATTTCAACGAAGATGTCTGGTTGTCACCAAAGTCCCAAAGATAATCCAAAGCTTCACCTTCAGGATCGTATGAATCCTCACCAGAGAATTGTATGGATTCTTGAGTAAAGACCGAGGTCGTATCGGCTTTGATTGAGGCTACGGGCGGCAAATTTGTCACAGAGAAAGAATGAGTGACTGCACTGGACTCCCCATCTGAATCCTCGACCGTAAGCGTGACACTGTAATCGCCTTCATCCAGTTCCATCTCGAATTTGCTCTGTTTGGAAGCAGTGTAAGTCGGCCCACCGACTTCACCCAAATCCCAGTTGTAGGATAATATGTCGTTGTCTGGATCGCTACTTGCCATCCCATTGAACGTAACTTCCTTTCCTTCTGAGTATGCACCACCATTACTTGGAGTGGTTATTGTGGCTGTAGGTGGACGATTACCTGGTTCCACACTTATCACGACTATATCCTGTCCTGTAAGTCCACTGGGGTCTCTGACCATCAATGTAAGAACTAAATCGTTTCCAGGCGTATCAATGACAACCAAATCTGACATCTTGGTACTCAGGTCAACAGGACTTCCCAAACCTGATAATGTCCACATGTACTGCAAATCATCCCCATCAGGGTCGATTGAAGCCGAACCGTCAATCTGGAATGGTTTTCCTGCCTCCATAACAGATGCCTGTCTTGGCATCAGAATCAGAGCCTCAGGTGCACGGTTAGTTTCGCCATTTTCACTATCATCAAGGCACCCTCCAAAACAGATTACGACGACCATGAAAGCTGCTGCCAATGCCTGAATCTTCCGCATCGGTTGCCCTAGATTGGCCATGTATTAAGAGTATGCGCTATGTTCAGATTACTAAACTGTTTCGGATAGGTCTTTTCGCGCCGCAGGCCTCGCAGTGCAGGATCAGAGTTCTCGCGCTTCTTAAAAAAGCGGTATCGGGCCGGTTACACTCCTGGCATACGACAAACGTGTCAATGTAGGAGCTGACCCGTTCTTTGATTTTCCTTTCAGGGACCCTACCTTGAAGCACCAATCTTCGGTTGTTGATTGAACCTGCCGTTCCTAGTTCTTGCAGTAGAAACTTATAGAGATGAGTCTCATCCCTTCTGAGACTGTCAACTATCTCTGTAAAGTTCCGAATTATAGTTTTTTTGCTACCTTCATGGAGAACCTCTGGAACGGGCGGGCTAAAACGCTCCGCATTACTCATAACGTCTTCCAAACCTTCTCTGGCCCTATCCAACAATTTTTGATAGTCTAAATCCACAATCTCCCAAATGGTCCCTTTGTAAAGGTTTTCGTTTTACTATGGCCTTCTTAGAAATCCATAAATGAGTCCCAAGGAGTATCCAAAATGTTGAATAAACAGTACCATTGGAGCGTACGCCGCCTGTTTCAGTTTTTTGGTTTGATAACCCACAAGAAGCCCAGCCAGCCCTAATATGACAAAGTAGAGTCCGTTCAAGAACAAGGGGACAAGGATATCAAGTTCCCCAATCACAGGTATTTCCAGTTCTAGGTAAGATATGGAATAAAGTGACATTAGGACTATGAAGGCCATCACAAAAGCGAAGTGTCGAATATCAAAACTTCCCGGATGCATTCGCGTGACCTGAGCCCTGGTCTTTCCATAGTTGAACATCTGTTTAAGGAAGGCAGCAGGTCGTGATCTACGGTGATGCCAGACAACCACGTCCGGTGCGTATAGGATTCTGTACCCCGCTTTATTCAGTCGGATGTCAAATTCAACATCTTCCCCTGGCCATAGGCTATCATGAAATTTAACCTCTTGAACAACTTCTTTCTTTATTATGTAATTACAGGTGGGATTGTGTGCGATATCTCTGGCCATGGAATGTCCAACCGTATATCTGAACGAGAATAGGAACTTTGAACCGAATATTCTGCCAACAGCCTTAGCAAAAGGCAAACCTTGTTTTGGAGTATAGTTTGGTCCCCCTACCCCTATATATTTTTCGTTTTTGTGGAGATGTTTTACCCCGTTCCGTATCCAGTCTTCCCTCAGAATGGTATCATCATCAGTGAATGCGATTACACTTCCTTTAGCAACATCAGCCCCTATGTTCCTTTTTTGACCAGCGGGAACAGGATTGTATTTCACAGTTACATCTATTCCTTCTTCTTTTGCTTTTTTTGAATTCTTTTCCAGGAGGTGTGTAGATTTGTCACCGATAAATATTAACTCAAATTTATCTTTGGGATATTCTAGTTTGGCTACACTCTCCACCAGCCCTTTGATGAATTTGACTCCGCCTGTGGTAGGTATTACAATTGATACAAATGGTTCAGTTTCCAAGGTATTCCTTCCCGTGGTTAATCGGATTGAATATCCTCATATAAAATACTACTCAATTCTTTCCTTAACTCTTTAACGAGATCATAATCTTGCAATTTTAAACACGATATGTACCTCACCACAGATAGTTAAAGTAAGTTGTTACTAGGATTGTGTGGCACGGTTCCCTACACAACACAGCCGATTTGATGCCTTGATGCGTTTTCGCGTCCGGGAGGTCCTTCTGGTTTCCAGTCCTTATGACTATTTCACCTTAGAAGAAGATGGAAGGATAAATGAGACTATTCTGTTGGAATATAAACAATTGAGCCTTTCCTACGCACCCCGTATCACTCACGTCACCACAGCAGAGGATGCCCTTCAAGCATTGAAGGAAAGACATTATGATTTGGTAATCACCATGTCTAGAGTTGGTGAGATGCTGGTTCATGTCTTCGGCAACAAAGCCAAAGAAATCCAAGAAGATATTCCTGTAGTATTGCTTGCCTATAATACTCGTGAACTGGCATTGTTCAAGAAAAGCCAGGGTATTGATCTGGTTTTCGTCTGGTCTGGCAATTCCCAGATTTTCCTTGCTATAATAAAAATTATTGAAGACTCAAGAAATGTAGAGGAAGATACCAGTATGGCCGATGTTCCGGTTATCCTACTAGTCGAGGATTCAAGACGTTTCTATTCACTGTTTCTACCTCAATTATATCAGGAGTTGATGGAACAGACGGGCAATTTAGCTGGAGAGGGTCTGAGTCTGCATCACAAAGTTCTGAGACGAAGAGCTAGAGCTAAGATTCTGCTTGCGACAGACATGGAACAAGCTCAATATTTCTACAAACAGTATTCCAAGCACATCATTGGATTGATAACAGACGCAGCTTATCCATGGAAGGATAAACATAATTCGAGTGCAGGTTCTGAACTGATAAAAATCGTTAAGCAGGATAATCTTGATGTCCCCATTATAATGCAATCTTCCCTACCCGAGAATAGGAAGATTGCTGAGGAACTTAATGCTGATTTCTTGGATAAATCTGACTCTGGGTTGCTGAAGGGAATTAGGACTTTCATGCGTGAAAAAATGGGTTTTGGGGATTTCGTGTTTCGCGATTCAGAGGGTAGCGAAGTTGGCAGGGCAAAAGATATTGAGGAAATGATAGACCTTCTTCCTTACATTGATTCCAATTCTTTAAAATATCATGGAGAACATCACGACTTCTCAAGATGGTTCCGAGCACGAACGGAATTTGATTTAGCCAAAGCTCTGCGGCCAAAGAAAGTTGGCGATTTTGAAGATATGGAAGAAGCTAGAACGTTTCTTCTCACAATGATGCGAGATTTCCAGAGCCAGAATCAGAGAGGGGAGGTAGCTGACTTCTCGCTCAAGGTACTGGATATTGGTCGTGATTTCTTAAGAATCGGAGGCGGATCACTAGGTGGTAAAGGGCGTAGTCTTGCCTTTTTCCATTCACTCCTGTCGTCATCAGATATTTCATCTGAATTTCCAGACGTCAAAATCAGTGTTCCTCCATGCGCTGTGATTGGAACATCCGTTTTTGATGAATTTATGACGAATGAGCAGGTTTCTTCGATAGCCTATTCAGACACGTCTCAAATTGATGACAAAGATATAGCTACAGAATTCTTGAAGATAGATCTACCAGATTCAATTTACGAGGACGTAAAATCTTTTTCAGATAGGATAGAATATCCTGTTGCGATTCGCTCATCAAGTTTGCTTGAGGATTCTCAGCACCAACCGTTTGCCGGAGTCTATGAAACCTATATGCTATCCAATAATCATCCTGATCCAAAGATCCGGCTACAGAATATCTGTGATTCCATAAAATTGGTTTACGCATCGGTATTTTACAAGAATTCCAAATCGTATATTGCCTCAACGCCCAACAGTATAGAGGAGGAAAAAATGGCAGTCGTAATTCAGCAGGTGGAAGGGCAGAAACATGGCGACGCTTTTTACCCTACCTTTTCCGGAGTTGCCCGATCAAGAAATTTCTATCCTCTTGGCGATGCCTTGCCTGAAGAAGGGGTAGTTGCGGTGGCCTTAGGTCTGGGAAAAGCAGTTGTGGAGGGAGAAAAAGTTTTTAGATTTTCACCGAGTCACCCTGAACAGCAGTTTCAGTTTGCCACAACTGAAGATTACTTGCGTTCATCCCAGAGAGAATTCTGGGCCGTTGATATGTCAAGGACTGAAACCGTGTTAGGCACCCAATCGGCGAAAAACCTGTCCCATCTGGATTTGTCCAAAGCTGAAATGGACAGACAATTGCACCCTATAGGTTCTGTTTATTCGCCGGAAAATGATGCTATCTACGACGGATTGTCAAGGAGAGGAGTAAGATTAGTGACTTTTGCAGGCGTTACTAAGCATGAGCAATTCCCATTGTCGGGAATTATCAATTTTTTCTTGGGAGTGGCCGAGGAGGGTTTCAGTGGCCCCGTAGAAATTGAATTCGCGGTTACGATTGACCCCCTATCAAAGTCAAGGCGCTTCTCATTTCTCCAAGCCCGTCCTTTGGTCTGGGAACCTATCGATATCGAGATTGATATTGGGAGTCAGGCCGGTAAGGTAATGTGCCGTTCGGATAGTGCATTGGGGAACGGCTTAATCGAGGATATAAGGGATGTACTATACATTCATCCCTGTGGTTTTGTAAGAGGTGAAACCGAAGATATTGTAGAGAAACTGGAAGAATTGAACAATAAGTTGATAAGTTCAGGAAATCCATATTTGTTGATTGGACCGGGTCGCTGGGGCTCAACGGATAAGTGGCTGGGAATACCTGTCCGATGGGCTCAGATATCAGGTGCTTCTACAATTATAGAATGTGAGATGAGCGATTATCCTGTTGAAGCTTCTCAGGGAACCCACTTCTTCCAGAACATTGTTTCATTCGGTGTCGGGTACCTGACTTCTGATTCCAGTGATATCAAATGGGATATTTTGGATAAGCAAGAGAAGAAGGGAGTATATGGCCCGATTAAGCATGTTAGATTTTCCAAACCCTTGCACGTCATGCTGGACGGTCAGACAAGCAAGGCTGCAGTTATTGTGGCAGACTGATTATTCCCAGTAGATTATTTCTATCTTAATCGTATATTCTGGATTTCCTCTTTCATGATCAACTACAAACCACCAGTCCCCTAATTCATTCATTTCATCAAACCAAGCACGATCAGTGCTATTATAGTAGTCTAGAACTATACGGTTTGCTTGTTCTCTCTGGCTGGAGTCATGTGTGGAATTCTTGGCAACACATTCATTACATTCATCATCAGGATCAGTGCTTTCATCTTGGTCGGGATTTCTTTCTTGGGAGGTGTTGTACAAGTATAGGTCCAAGTCACTAGTATGAGCTGCTCCGGCGTCGTATTCCAGAGTAGCCCGGATATATCTGGCCGGCAGGCCATAAACTTGGGTAAGATGTTCCTGTTGCCCCGAGCCTATGGTTCTAGTGTCAGTATATTCATAGTTGATACGGATTTCTACGTCATCAGAATAACTGGCCTCATCCATCTCTCCCATTTCGTTGGTTATTCTAACCTTCACAGTGTATATCCCGGAATCAAATTCCCATGAGGTCTCAGGCTCAGTTGTTTCCTCGTCCGCGTAGAATCCCTCTGCGGAGTCATAAGAGAAATCCCATTCGTATTTGGTGATAGTACTATCAGAGACGGAATCAGTGGCTGAGAATGCAAATGTCACTTGTTCTTCCCCAGTCACTTTTGAATCAGTTTCGTCGTCAGTAGTAATGATTGCCCTAATCTCACTCGTAGCTTCTTGGATAGTAACTTTAGTGGTTGCCGTACTAAACTCATTTCCATCGGTCACGGTGAGTGTTACAGTATAGGCGCCCTCATCTTCGTATGAATGTGTTATCTGTCCATTATTTGCTATATTGCCGATTATACTTTCATCCTTTCCATCGTTTTTATCAAAGTCCCAAAAATACTCTAGAACATCACCATCTGGATCGCTACTGCCCTTTCCCGTGAACACTATCTCTTGATTCGGTTCGAAGTTAGAACCACCTTCTGAGTTTGCAGAAGCTTGTGGTGCCCTGTTTACATCCTCTTCATCAAGGAAATCCAGACATCCTGAGAAGATGACGATTCCTACAATCAGCAAAGGCAAGCATCTCATACCATCTAATTCTAGTATGCTATTATAAATCAGTTTAGCTTTCGGCTTCTGCGGCAGCCTTTCTTGATTCCTTGATTTTCTCTGACGCTTGACGTCTTGCCATTCTTTCTTGACGTCTTGCCTCGACACGTTCCATTATCAATTTCATGTACATCGCGTCATGTTCCATGAGTGGAGAATCCGAGATGGTTATGATGTTGTAGTCATTCTCGAGAATGACCTCTGCCAAATATTCGAATTTAATCTCTCCTTTCTTGATTGGAGAATAGTGTCTCTCGTTTCCTTCAGTATCAAATTCAACACCAGCGAAATGGGTGTAAAATGTTTTCAGCCCCAAGGAATTCTCAAAGAAATCAAAGACACGCTTGAAACTTTCACGATCGTTCATCCAGCGATTTCCCCTAGCGTGCAAATGTGGCCAATTGATAACAGGTTGGATACCTTTCACTTTTCGACAGATTTCAGCTACTTCCCTGACACTTCCAAAAAGATCTGGTTTTCCAGATAACTCAATACCGATTTGAGAGCTGTAATTGTTAGCGTAATAATGATTGCGCATATCCTTGAATATTGGTATGAGAGTCTTGATTGCCTCTTCAGACGAAACCCCATGGTAAGGTCCAATGTGTGTGACTACATTCCCGGCATCGATTTTATTTCCGACTTCACCTGCGAACTCAAGGAATTTTTTTGACTTATTGCGCATGTACCCATTACCCAAAAAGTCCATGTAGTAAGGGGCATGAATGGCCATATGAATATCCAGGGACTGTGCAATTTCACCTAGTTCCTCGAAGTCCTCTAATTCGTCGACATACTTACCTCTTACCAGTTGGATTTCCATACAATGTAAACCTAGAGCATGAATGTCTTCAATTCCATCTCTGATAGTCCTTCCTTTGCAGGAAAGAGGTATCCCTGCTGGCCCAAACCTAATCATCGTTCATCGCGGATTGAATGGTCCTATAATTACTATTGGTTACTTTTGACCTATTTTTCACTCTTTTATTGCTCCCGCTAGATGGTTTTGTCTAAGTTTTTAAGGGTCCCTCTTCTCGCGTTTTGTGAATCCCCAAGCCTTGGAAAAGAAATGGCAGAAAAAATGGGAAGAGGCTCGACTATTCGAGTCAGAGCCAAGGGAAGATCAAGACAAGTATTTCGTGAATTCCCCTTATCCTTACATGAACGGATATCTGCATCTGGGCCATGCATTCACTTATCTCAGAGCCGACATGGTTTCTCGTTATCAAAGAATGAAGAATAAGAATGTACTTTTCCCTTTTGCTTTCCATTGTACTGGGACTCCAATTGTGGCTGCTGCTCAAAGGGTCAAGGAGGGTGAAAAGGGCCAGATAAACGCGTTAAAGCAGATGGGCCTAAGTAAAACTCTTATCAAAACGTTTTCAAAGCCAGAAGAATGGACAAAGCATTTTCCAGACAAGGCAATCGAGGATCTAAAGAAATTCGGAACTTCTATTGATTGGAGGCGCAGTTTCATCACAACCAGTTTGAACCCACCTTATGACGGATTTATACGTTGGCAATTCAACAAATTATTAGCTGGAGAGTATCTAATCAAAGGTACTTTTCCAGTTGTATGGTGCCCTAAAAGAGAAACTGTTGTAGGAGACCATGATCGCCTTTCAGGTGAAGGAGAAACACCCCAAGAGTACACCTTGTTAAAATTCAAAGGCGAAGATCATTTTCTTATCGCAGCAACTTTACGTCCCGAGACAGTTTTTGGTCAAACCAATTTATGGGTAGATGGTGATGGAACTTACACTAAAGCTAAAGTCGGAAATGAGACTTGGGTAATGTCTCAGAAAATGCCGTTCAAGCTTAAGTTACAAGGACACAAAGTCAAGGAATTAGGTAAAATTCAAGGCAGGGATTTAATCGGTCAAAAGTATATGGCACCCCAAATTGGTAATGAAATAATAGTCCTTCCATCTAAATTTTGTGATGCTTCAATTGGTTCTGGAATCGTAACCTCTGTACCAAGTGACTCCCCAGATGATTACCAGGGCCTTGTGGATTTGCAGAACTCATCCTCAGATTGTGAAAAGTGGGGTTTGGATTATGAATTGGTGACGTCAGTCCAACCTATCGCTATTCTGGATTCAGGAGAGATGGGCACGCTTCCAGCACCCAAACTCTGTAAAGAATTGGGAATAAAGAATCAGACCCAGAGGAAAAAATTGGAACAGGCTAAACAAGATTTGTACATGCATAGTTTCAATCATGGAATCATGCTTGATTCCACAGAGTATGTTGCCGGCAAACCTGTTGAAGAGGCTCGTGAAATTGTCAAGGATAAATTGATTGAAGAAGGAAAGGCCGTAATCTACTATGAGCTAACCGGTCCTGTTGAGTCACGCTGGCTTGCAGACTGTGTGGTCAAAATAGTGGATAATCAATGGTTCTTGGAATATAGTAGTGAAGAGTGGACCAAGACTACTGAGAAGGCTCTTGAGACAATGGAACTATATCCTTTCAAGGCCCGGAGTCAATTTGAATATGTTTTACAATGGCTGAAGAACTGGGCCTGCGTTCGTGAAAAAGGTCTGGGAACTAAATTACCTTGGGATGATAATTGGGTTATCGAATCACTAAGTGATTCAACCATTTACATGGCCTACTACACAGTAGCCCATTATCTGAAGGATTTGAATGAAAAGCAACTCAAAGAGTCATTGTTCGATGCAATATTTGGAGATGGGAATACCAAGCTAGCAGCTGAAGAAAGTGGAGTGAAGCAAGCAGAGATTATCAGATGGAGAAACGAATTCAACTATTGGTATCCTTACGATTTGCGAGTAAGTGGTAAAGATTTGATACAGAATCATTTGTCGTTTAGTTTGTACAACCACACAGCCATGTTCGGGGAAGATAAATGGCCTAGAGGCTTTGCCGTCAATGGTTGGGTTCTCGTGGAGGGGGAAAAAATGTCTAAATCCAAAGGTAATTTTTTCACTCTCAAAGAGTTGACATCTAAATATGGTGCCGATGTCGTCCGTTTTACACTGTGCAATGCCGGAGAAGGCCTTGATGATCCTAATTGGGAGATCTCGTTTGCGGAAACTGCCGGCAAGAAACTGAAGAATTGGCTATCATTTGTAAAGAAGAATAAAGGCAAGGGCCGAACTACAACGCATCCTATTGACACATGGTTCCGTGAGATTATGGCCAGTATTGCACATCAAGCTAATGCTGCATCTGAAAGACTGAAATTTAGAACCTCCACTCGTCTCCTTTTCTTTGAACTCCCTCAATATTTCAAATGGTACATCCAAAGAGCTGACGAACCACACGTAGAAATATTGAAAGAATACATTTCGATTGTAAATAGAGGGATTGCACCCATTGTACCTCATACTGCAGAAGAGGCTTGGTCTCTTTCAGGAGAAGAAGATTTCATCCTAAATCAACCATTCCCTGAAGGTCATAAACCAGATTTAAACTTGATAACAGGAGAAGATTTGGTTAAGCAAAC
This sequence comes from Euryarchaeota archaeon UBA136, assembly GCA_002506485.1. Classification (GTDB taxonomy): domain Archaea; phylum Thermoplasmatota; class Poseidoniia; order MGIII; family CG-Epi1; genus CG-Epi1. The sequence goes on from DAXQ01000031.1 coordinate 11,521, forward strand.
TTTAGAAGATACAAGGGCCATTTTGAGTATTGCAGGAATTGACAATCCAGAAGAGATTGTGTTTATCGTTGCACCAGAATGGAAATGGAACGCAGTCCATACCGCAGGGGAATTGGCAGATAGTAGAGGGCAAGTAAAGCTGGCTCAGCTTATTTCCGGTGTTATGCCCACCATACCGTCAGAATCCAAGAAATTAGGGGCAGATTTCCTGAAAAAATGGGTGTTAAAGGACATTCCTTCCTTGGGTCCAGACTGGCAGAGCAAATACGCTCAGCAAGTGGACGAAGCAGAAATATTGTCAGCTTCGGTAGATTTTTTCACCAGTATATTTAACTGTAAAATCACAGTTGTAAATGCAGATCAAGCAAAGTCAAGTATGGCATCCAAGACAAATCAGAGTTCGCCTTTAAGACCAGCTATTTTTGTTTCTTAATTGTCGATTTATCGTCTATAAAACATACTCGTAAACATATAGTTAATACTTGCCAATCTTTATAAATGCCGCCCTTGTCCGGCGGTCCCCGTGTTAGAGGTTATCCTCTTGGGAGTGACAAAAAATGACTAAACAGCGTCAATCACGAACAGCCTTGCTAGCCGTAGCTATGCTCTTGTCCGGAGCTTTTTTGGGGCTTGTAATATCAGATAATGCATCTGCTGGAAATCACAATATAGATGGTTTTGTACAACCTAATCTTGCAGGTGTGACAGTTACTGTTCTGAATAGCGACACTGGTGCTTCCGAAAATACGGCAACGGAAGATGACGGATACTATTCTTTCAGCGGTCTTGCATCTGGTAATTATCTTGTTAGATTTGTCAAATCCGGTTACCTCTCTGAATTAGAGGAGTGGGAAATCAATAGCGATGGAAGTATGGATGATGTTACTATGGTTGGAGTTCCTTCAGGAGATACAACTATCAGTGGTAATGTCTCAGATTCAGATGGATCTGTTGCGGGTGCAACTATTTCAATTCGTTCCACAACCGTTGAGGATTCTTGGTGGACAGGAACAGATGTTGGATATACTTGGACAACAACTACAGACTCTAATGGTAATTATTCATTTTCTGGATTACCTACTAACGAGATATTTGCAGTTAGGATAACATCAGACAGTCACTATACCTACACTGCGGATGATGCAATAACATCATCTGTAGGCAGTTTTACTATAACAAAAGTAGATTCATCCAATAACCAGAATGTTAGGGTAAAAGACACATCAGGAAATACAATTAGTGATGCCACAGTTTTCATGTACGATACAGCAACATCAACTTGGACTGATTCAACTAAGTTGGGAGGGGCAACCTATGTTCTAAGCCCAGCCAGTGGTTCTGAGATTTATGTATATGCATATCATGCCGGTGCCTCCCCTTCAGTAATGAAGATAGATTCAGTCTCAGGTACTGGTTCATTCGACATGATCGTCGGTGAGAACGATGCAGCTGACGATAATGTGGTTTACATATCGGTACCACCTTCAGATGGAGGTCAGTCAGCTATACCAAAGATTGATGGTAAGATAATCAAGGAGAATACCAATCCTTCAGCCTCAATTACAGTAACAAGTGATACTACTGATATGGATGGAATCCATGTTGTAGCGGATGGGGAACAGGTTAATTTCAGTGGACTTTCTTCTTCATCGCCTATTGGGGTTTCACAGTACTCTTGGAGTTTTGGAACAAGCACGGCCGAGACATCAGGCACATTTTCGTCTGGTTTAGCTTTGGTTACACTTACGGTGACCGATACTTTTGGTGATATTTCTGAAGCAAATGTGACTATTATGGCTGATGGTAACAATCCTGTTCCAGCAGTCAATGTAATAGTCAAGACGGGCGTCTCCGATGAGGGTGAGGCCTATAATACTTCGACATCAAATGTGGATGAAGATTACAATGTGGTTGTGTTCAATGCCTCGGAATCAGACGACGTTGATTCGATGATTTCAGCTTACGCTTGGGACTTTGGTGATGGCAACACAGATACTGGCGATGTAGTAAGTCATATTTTTGCAGATCCTGGTGATTTCGGTGTTCAGCTTACAGTTACCGATGCAGCCGGTAATTTAGCTTCAAGCACTACAATCATAACCGTGAACGACATAGAACCACCCAGAGCTGCATTCAATTGGTCTTACACTAATGATACTGGTGGTAATGTTGCTGGAGCGGCAGTGGAAGGTCTTCCAACACATTTCAATGCTGGCGGAACCAATGATAATTCTGATGGCAATTTGACCTATATCTGGGACTTTGGAGACGGAACTAACGGAACTGGGGTTACGGTAGATCATACTTTCAATGAAACGTCTGACGAAGCTTTCAATGTCATTCTTGAGGTTACTGATGCTTCCGGCAATAAAGACCAGATTAGCTATGGAATTAGTCCTGCCACGATGGATAGGCCCGATATTTTTGCGTCTGAGATAATTTTCGATAATGAGAATCCTTCTGAGGGAGATGTAGTTAAAATTTCTACGACAATCAAATTATTGAAGATGAATGTAACAGTGCCTTTTGCAGTTACTTTCTATCTTGATTCAATCAGTAACACTACGGCTATTGATACTGTAGAGGTTGATAATGGTTCAGTGGCATGGGGAATTGAGAATGCATATAGTGTCAATACCACATGGACTGCTACACCGGGAGCTCATACAATTTATGTACGAGTAGATTCGACCGATGTTGTTGATGAGGGTGAAGAAAAGAATGATGTGAGCCGTGTTATCACCGTCAGCTCAACCGATGACTCAAGAGATTGGACTTCTATTGGTTTGATAGTAGTTGTAGTCCTCTTGGCCTTTGGTGCAGTTGGATATATCTATAGAGATACTCTCTTCAAGTAGATTTATCTCAGTGCCCACGCGAGGCCATTCTGGTCTCTAGTTGGGCTTCTTCAAGACCGGACATAGCGTCTCCTAGGTTCTTTGATATATTTCCAATCAGTTCAGCGTCATCAAAGTGGGCAGTCGCTTCTACAATGGCCTTGGCCATGGTATTAGGATCATCAGATTTGAATATGCCAGACCCCACAAATATACCATCCATGCCGAATTGCATCATCAGTGCTGCATCTGCCGGAGTTGCGATTCCGCCAGCAGTGAATGTTACTACAGGTAAACGACCCAGTCGCTTGACGTCTTCTAGAATCTCAAAGACCCCTGCCTCTATTTCTTTTCTCTCTTTTCCAAAAGCATTGAAACCTGCAGACTCGCCGAGGTTATCTTTGACCTCTCTGTCTAAATCAAAGAATTTCTCTACTACTCGTGTTGCTATAGGTTTTAGATTACCCGAGGATTGTACAGCCGCGATTTCGGCCTGTAATAATCTTGCATGTCTCATTGCAGCCACCACATTTCCTGTCCCGGCCTCACCCTTGGTCCTGATCATGGCGGCACCTTCCCAGATACGCCGTATGGCTTCACCTAATGATGTGGCTCCGCAAACAAATGGTACTGTGAACCCGTCCTTTACGACATGATAGTAAGGGTCCGCCGGAGTTAGAACCTCTGATTCATCAATCATATCTACGCCTAGCGCTTCCAGAACCCTCGCTTCTGCAGAGTGCCCAATTCTACACTTTGCCATTACAGGAATAGTCGTAAAGTCTATTATTTCCTTAATCATTGATGGGTCTGACATTCTGGCTACTCCTCCGTCAGCCCTAATATCTGCAGGCACTCTTTCCAGGGCCATTACAGATACGGCCCCTGCATTCTCAGCGATTGCAGCCTGTTCAGCATTTACAACATCCATAATCACACCTCCTTTTTGCATTCTGGCAAAACCACGCTTAACCAGTTCTTTGCCATGTCTTAGAGATTCGAGATCTAAATTCAGTGACATTATCCGCTCCTGTGGTGGACCGGGCGGGATTTGAACCCGCGGCCTCCGCCTTGCGAAGGCGGCAATCTTCCAAGCTGATCTACCGGCCCTTCAGCTGAGCCTAGACTGTCCAGAAAATCAACTTTACTAGGCAGCACTACTAGATTCCAAGTGCATAGCTGCAGCTTCACTTAGATCCTCATATAAGTCTTGGTTATCAACACCAGAGTAGGAGATATTTCCTCCTCTCCCCCGGTTAATTTTCATTATTTCGAATTCAGAGGCATTGTCTCCATCAGTATAGGACATGATTGCATATTCAGCCCCTTCAACTTCTAAAGCTCCATGTATTCTCATCTTAATTTCATTTCCAGTTTCATCTTCAAATACCTCAAATTCATTAGTTTCAGGTTCTTTCCCTTTGCTCCTCAACCCAAACGTAGGCATTCCCCAACCCTTGGACTTAGTTTCTTCAGAAGTGATTTCTCTCCCCATAGCTTTGGACCAAGAATTGATAACATCTTCTTGATTCATTCCAGCAGCTAATTCTATTTTCTTCCAATTATTTAGAATCCAAGGCGGATTTTCAAACTTTGTAGATAGTGCCTGAACAAACATTCGCAGATCATTGGGGTTCTGACACCCCAACTTCAGTTCCAAATATGAATTACGGGGCGTCCCAAAGAAGCCCTTGTATTTTTGTGAAGTGAGTCGTGCTTTGAAACCAGCGAAACGAAAGGATAGACTCCAGTTCATTTCATCAAAGCCGCTTGAGCGAAGTCTAATCTTTGCGTTATCATCAACACTCTGGCAAGCTTCCCAGAATTTTTCTCCAAAGTCCGTAAACCAGATTAAGCCAAAAGTACCTCTGTTTTTTGTCTCTATCCTCCCCGAACTGAGTGCACGTCGCTTTACCAACGGGTGCTTGCTACGGGGCTGAGCCAGAAGTGTTACAGAATGCACTAATTTGACACCAAAAGGGATGCATAAAACGTCACCGCTAACTTTAATAATACCACACTGACACGGAAATCGGCCTCTGGGCCACTGACGGTAATCAATTCACAATTAGATCCTTGTCTTCTTACGAGAGGTTCAAGGAGTATGGAATTAGTCCGCCCTTGGTTAGAGGCAGTATGCAAAAGGTGGTACAATGAATATAGATCCAACAAGCAGTAAATATTTGATTCGCGCTTCGATACGTGCGAATGGCGTAGTTAACAAGTCCGATGTAGTAGGGGCCGTTTTTGGTCAAACAGAAGGGCTATTAGGTGATGAATTAGATCTTCGTGATCTTCAGAAAAGCGGACGAATGGGTCGCGTAGAGGTTGAAATAAAAAGTGACAAAGGAAAGTCTGTTGGAGAGATAGTAATCTCTTCAAGTATGGACCAGGTTGAAACTTCGGTCTTCGCAGCTGCACTAGAAACAGTTGAACGCGTTGGCCCCTGCAAGGCCACAGTGAAGATTACGACATTGGAAGACAGTCGTAGTTCAAAACGTGAAATAATCATAGATCGTGCACGAACACTTTTAATTAATTTAATTAAAGATTCAAGAGGTGCCGGTTCTACGATCACGGATACGGTTAGACAGGTACTTCAAACCGAGGAGATAGTTCGGTTCAAAGGTAAATTGCCTGCAGGACCGAATGTAAATACCAGTGATGCCGTGATTGTTGTTGAAGGCCGTGGTGATGTTCTCAATCTATTGAGGCACGGAATAAAGAATGCCGTAGCAGTAGAGGGCACCAACATACCCAAGGAAGTTGTAGCTCTCAGTAAAGAAAGGACAGTAACAGCCTTTGTTGATGGTGACCGTGGCGGTGAAATGATAATTCAAGAGCTTCTTCAGGTAGCGGAGGTTGATTTTATTTGCCGCGCTCCAGATAATACAGAAGTCGAACATCTGACCCATAAGCAGATTATGAAATCTTTGAGAGACAAGTCCTCGGCCGAGCTATTTATGGAACAGAACAAATGGTCTAGACCGGGTTCTTCAGGAACAAAAGCTAAATCATCGGATAAGAAAACCCGTCGAGGGACCAAGAGTAAATCTTCTAAAGAAGAGAAAGCAACGCCCAAAGAAAAGGAAGTGACTAAGGAAGTTCCAGCCGAAGCGGCTGTGGCCAGTCCTGTGTTTGTGAAACAGCTGGATCAGCTCCAGGGTACAAAAAATGCAAGGTTATTGATGGGCGACGAAGTCGCGGACGAAGTTTCAATTAGTGGTCTTCAAGAGGTTCTGGAAACTCGCAAAGATAATGGCGTTAACACATTGGTTATGGATGGGATTATAACTCAACGTTTGATTGAACTGGTTCCCAAAGCAGGAATAAAGATAATCGTGGCTGAAAAGAAAGGCCCTTTACCTCGAGACCCTGTCGGAATAACCATGTTTACTCGTGAAGACTTAACCTAAGTAACACTCTGTGGCAAAATGGTTATATCCCGCTCCAGTAGTGAGCTTCTGTTATGGCAGATGAAGCTAGTATTGATGAAGAGGGTTTACGACGTTCCGCACGAAGCCAGATAATTGTTGACACTATCGAACGCAGCTTAGAAAAGATGATGTTCGTAGAATCCAATTTAGGCAAAGAAATGGAACCTCAGGATCTTTTCCAAGTGAGGAGAGAAGCGGTAGCAGCAGTTGCTGAGTTGAAGTATGCCGTTTCTGTATTAACCGGGAAGTTAGAGATTTAATGGCTTCACGGCTAGTGCTCGCACTGGATGAGACAGATTCGGTTAGGGCCTGTAGAATCGCTGAGGAGGTCGCACCTTTTGTGGCTGCGATTAAGATTAATTATCCGTTAGTGCTGTCTTCAGGCTTAGAAATTGTTACAGAGATTTCAAAATTTGCTAAGGTAATTTGTGATTTCAAAGTTGCAGATATTCCGAATACAAATCGTCTTATCACTGAATCAGTTTTCGAAGCCGGAGCACAGGGAATAATTGCCCATGCTTTTCCAGGTTCAGAATCCCTTAAAGCCATAAGAGAGGTAGACAGTTCCAAGGATCTGTTTGTAGTGATTACGATGTCACACCCACGAGGTGGGGACTTCTTCGATATTGAGGCCTTCTGTTCTCTAGCTCTCGAAGTTGGTGCTACTGGTGTTATCGCTCCTGCTACCAGACCAGAAGATATCTCACGAATCAGGGATTTAATAGGTAATCTGAAAATAATGTCACCTGGCGTAGGTGCCCAAGGCGGAAATTCCAAAGGGGCATTGAAAGCTGGAGCAGATTTTATCATAGTTGGGCGAGGAATCTATCTTTCAGATAATCCTGCGGAAGCAGCTGAGCAATACAGTCGTGATTTAGAGATAGATGATTAAGCTAAATGCTTTTTTCAAATCTTTTGGCCCTAAGAAGGTTCTACGCAGCTTAGACCTTGAAGTGGAAGACGGTGAAATAGTAACTTTAGTTGGCAATAATGGAAGTGGAAAAACCACCCTGTTACGTTCTATCAATACATTGGATAGGCCTGATGATTACGATGTAGCAGAAATAGACGGTTATGACCTAAGGAGCTTTCCGGAAGAAATACGTTCCCGTATAGGATATCTCCCCCATAATCCAGCATTTTATCCAGAATTGACCGGTTTTGAGAATCTGCGTTTCTGGCTAGAATTGAATTCAATAAGGGACGCTGAATCAAAAGCTAGAGGATTTTTGGCTAAAGTGGGTCTGATATCCTTTGGCGATGACCTATCTGGAAATTATTCTAGAGGGATGGTCCAGAGGTTAGGTTTTGCTATGGCAATTTCCCATACACCGACCACATTGCTACTGGATGAACCCTTTACAGGTTTAGATTCAGATGGTATTGCAATAATTGAGAATTTATTAACCAAGCTCAGGGATGAAAATTGTAGTATTATCCTAGTTTCGCATGAGAGTCCGTCTTATTCCAATCGGACAGTGGAACTGGATAGGGGTGGAATTTCATGAACCCAGTTCAGGTTCTCATCAGAAAGGAGTTGAAGGTAGAGTTCCGTTCCCTTCAGGGGCTGGTGGCGTCCGCTATGTTGTCATTCATGATTCTGATGTCGCTCAGATTTTCAGTGGTAGACAGCATAATCCTCCAGAATTCTGGCATATTATGGGCTTCCATTTTATTGACTGGATTGGGTCTTGTCACTCACATTTCAACACGGGAGTCTGAAAGAGGAACTGTTGATTTACTGAAATTGGCCCCAATCACCCGATACCAGTTATTTCTGGGACGAATGGTTGGTTCATTGGTTCTGCTCTGGATTCTTAGCACAATTACTCTTGTCATTTATGTCATTCTGTTTGGCAATCCTTTTGCAGAAAATCTACTTCTAGCTTATTTGATTGTTCTGATTGGTTGTACCGGTCTGTCGGCAGTAGGGACACTGGCGGCCAGCTCCGCTACTCCTTTACATGGAGGGTGGATGATTACTTCCCTTTTTGCGATTCCGATTCTGCTTTTTACAGTGATTGAAGCTGCAATAAGATCTACAGATTCATTGATTACAGGTTCCTCCGACTTTGAGTTAGCATTCATGCTTCTAGTCATGTACAATGTTGCGTTTGTAACAGGAGGAGCATGGTTGAGTGAGATTTCAGATTAGTTTCTTTTCAGGCTTAGTGATGCAGAATTAATGCAGTAACGAATTCCAGTCGGTTGAGGGCCATCATCGAATAAATGTCCTAAGTGAGATTTACAGTTTGAACATATTACTTCGACACGCCTCATTCCGTATGAATTATCCTCATTTTCACCGATTATTTTTTCGGTTGCAGGTTTGAAAAAACTGGGCCATCCTGTTCCTGAATCAAATTTGTGCTCTGAATCAAACAGTATCTTATCACAGCAAACACAATGATATTTTCCATTGTCCTTGCAGTCCCAATATTTGTTATCAAATGGAGGTTCTGTAGCACTACATCTACAAACTTGGTATTGTTCTGGAGTTAGTTTATCCTTCCATTCGTCTTCACTCATTTGTCATTCTTACAGGATACCTGCAGATTTCCCGCCTTTTTCAAATGCATTCAGTGCAATATCCAGATCTTCTTTCTCTAGTCCAGCACTCATCATGACTCTAATTCGAGATTTATCCTGTGCAACCATAGGGAATACTATTGGCAATGCGAATATGTCCTGATTCAGAAGTTCCGCACTCAATGCCTTGGCACTATGTGATTCTCCACACATTACAGGTATTATTGGCGTTTCAGAAACGCCAGTATCAAACCCAAGTGATTGAATCTCTTTTCTGAAGTATTCGGTGTTGCTCCATAGTTTTTCCACGTGCTGAGGTTCAGTTTCAAGAACTTCTATAGATGCATTACAAGCTGCAATTGTGGCAGGCGGTGCAGAACCGGACAATAGCATTGTTCTTGATTTGTTGAATGCGTAATCTACCATATGCTTCTCACCTGCAATCAGTCCACCAACAACGCCAAAGGCTTTGGAAAAAGATCCAGATTCCATATCAACTTCATCTTCTACTCCAAAATGTGTTCCAATTCCTCTACCTCCAGCTAGAACACCTTCACCGTGACAGTCATCTATGTATGTCATCGCACCATATTCCCTAGCTAGTCTGGTTATTTCATCCAAAGGTGCAATGTCCCCATCCATTGAGAATACACCGTCACTAATAACAAGAGTTTTATCACATTTCTTTGTCATAGTCTTCAGTTGATCCTCTAGACCACCCATATCATTGTGAGGATAGATTGTTCGATTTTCCTTTTTGACTCCTGATAATCGCACACCATCTATGATTGAACCATGATTCAATTGATCAGAGATTATCGCATCGTTTTTTCCAGCTAATTGAGGTATTAGACCTGAATTAACTGCAAATCCAGTTTGATAGTATAACGCAGCTTCTCGTTTTTTGAAACGAGCTATGGTTTCTTCCAATTGGTTATGAATATCCATATTCCCCGCGATTGGTCTGACACTACCACTTCCAGCACCATGAGTCTTTACAGCATCAATAGCCGCTTGTCTTACCTTTGGATGTGTGCTAAGATCCAGATAATTATTAGCACACAGCATTATCTTTTCACTTCCATCAATTATACATCTAGCTGACGATGCGCCTGTAAGAACAGGAGGTTTCCAATCAAAACCTTTTGAGACTAGGTCATTGTATTCATCCTTCATCCATTCCGTTGGTGTCGTCATATTATCCTAGTTTCCTCTTCAGATTTTCTAGCATGTCATCACTCATTTTCTCAAGATCATAACTTGGCTTCCAACCCCATTCCTCACTTGCCGCGGAATCGTCAATCGAATCAGGCCATGAGTCAGCTATATTTTGCCTAGAATCGGGCTTAAAAGTACACTCAAATCCGGGCATTCTAGCACTTATACAATCTGCAAGTTCCTGCGCGGAAAAGCTCATTCCTGCAAAATTAAAGTCAGAATGGTGTTTTAGGCTCTCTAAAGGAGCATCCATCAGGTCCAATGTTCCCTTTATTGCATCAGGCATATACATCATAGGCAGTTTAGTGTCAGCCCTAACAAAGCATTCGTACCTGTTATTCAGCACTGCTTCATAGTATATTTCGACTGCATAGTCTGTGGTCCCACCAGTAGGTCTTGTCTTCCAACTTATGAGGCCAGGATATCTGATGCCTCTTACATCGACCCCGTATTTGTGGAAATAGTAATCACAAAGTAATTCTCCAGCAACTTTTGTGACTCCATACATAGTAGTTGGTTTCAGAACAGTTTCCTGTGGAGTGTTCTCTAAAGGAGTTCCAGGTCCAAAGACGGCAATCGAACTTGGACAGAAAAGACGTTGACCATGGTCTTTTGCGACTTCTAATATATTGTATAATCCATTCAAGTTGACATCATAGCATAACTGAGGGTTTGATTCTCCTGTGGCTGAAAGAATTGCAGCCAAGTGATAAACTGTGTCTATCTGGTAGCCATCTACAATCTTTCGGTACCCTTCTATATCTGTGACGTCACCCATTACACAGGGTCCACCTTCAGCTATATCCTTGGGCATGGGTGTTTTACGTCCCATGGCAACAACATTCTGATTACCAAATTTTTCTCTGAGAGTGGTTGTCAGGTCAGTTCCAATTTGTCCTGCCGCACCTGTAACCAGAATCATCATTACACAACAGATGTATTGCTTTATATTGATTCCCAAAGAGTCATTAAATGCGGGTTTCGTGGGATATTATGCGTGATGGCCTTCCAATCATAATTGTTAATCTGAAAACGTACGAGCAAGGTTACGGTGCAGACGGATTTGACCTCTGTAAGATAATGGAAGAGATCTCTATAGAACATAATGTAAACTTAGCCGCAGCAGTTTCGGCTATTGATTTAGTTGACTATAGTGATAATTTGAAAATCCCTATTTTTGCCCAACATATTGATGGGATAAATTATGGTTCACATACGGGTTCAATATTGCCTGAGGCAGTCCGTTATTCAGGAGCAATCGGTACTTTGGTAAATCATGCAGAATGTCAAATGAATTGGGAAGATATTGAGGCTACAATAAATCGGTGTAGAGAACTTGGTCTTTTGACGGTACTTTGTACTGCAGACGTTGAAGCCACAAAACGTGGTGCCGCCCTTAATCCCGATATGCTTGCAGTTGAACCACCTGAATTGATAGGTGGAGAGATCTCAGTTTCTTCAGCAAAACCTGAAGTTATCAGGGATTCAGTATCGGCAGTGAATCAGATAAATCCAGAAATTCCGGTTCTTTGTGGAGCTGGAGTTAAGGACCAAGCCGACGTATCCAAAGCCCTGTCCCTTGGTTCACAAGGAATTCTACTTGCATCTGGAGTTGTAAAGTCTTCAGAACCACGTAAAGTATTGATAGATTTAATACAAGGATTATAATCAATTTTATATAGGGGCTGGAGTAGACAACCTCAGGTTGGCTACTGCTTGTGAAAAAACCACATCGCAGGCTCACCTATCCCGAAAGCGGAGTAAAAAAATGACGATTGGAATCGAACCTTTAGGAGAGATGGTTCTCATAGAACTAGAGCGGGCAGCCGAAAAGACGGCCAGTGGATTTATGCTACCAGAAGCAGCCAGAGAGAAAATGAATGTTGGAACAGTTGTTGCAGCAGGTCCAGAGTCTGAGAATGTTAAGGCTGGAGACAAGGTAGTCTACAAGAAATATGCAGGAACAGAATTGACCTGGGGAGATACAGATTACCTATTGGTAAAATCAGAGGATCTTCAGGCAAAAGTTAAGTGAGGTAAAAAATGGCAAAACAGATGATTTATGGTGAAGAAGCAAGAAAGAAGCTGTTAGATGGAATAACGGCAGCAACAGACGCAATTAAGGTAACCTTAGGGCCTAAAGCTAGAACGGTAGTATTGGACAAATCTTTTGGAAGTCCAACAATTATCAACGATGGTGTTACTATTGCTAAAGACATAGAATTACCGGATCCTTATGAGAATATGGGTGCTCAATTAGTGAAAGAAGTAGCTAGCAAGGCTCAGGATACTGCAGGTGATGGGACTTCTACTGCTGCAATCTTAGCTCAATCTCTTTCAGCATATGGTCTAAGAAATGTCTCTGCAGGAATGTCTCCAGTTAATCTTAAGAGTGGTTTTGATAAGGCAATCGAAAGGGTAGTTTCCGAATTAAAGTCAGCATCTAAGCCTGTTGTTTCGGGGGAAGTTATTGAACAAGTTGCTTCTATATCGGCTAACAATGATTCTGAAATTGGAAGTTTAATTGCAAATGCGGTTGAAAAAGTAGGTCAGGATGGAATTATAACAGTTGAAGAGGCAAAGTCGATGGAGACAAGTCTCAAAGTTGTTGAAGGTATGGAATTCGATAAGGGCTATGTTTCACCCTATATGATTACAGATCGTGAAAAGAGAGAAGCAGTATTAGAAAACCCTAAGATTTTATTCACAGATCATTCTATTTCATCTGCACAAGATTTGATTCCAGCATTAGAGGTGGCAGTAAAGCAAAGTAAATCGCCACTTTTGATTGTTTCAAAAGATTTAGAAGGAGAAGCATTAGCTACTTTAGTCCTTAACGTCGCTTCAAAGGTCGTTAAAGCATGCGCAGTTAAAGCTCCAGGTTTTGGAGATGAGCAAGGAGAACAATTAGAGGATTTAGCTATTTTGACAGGAGGAACTGTTATGGTTAAAGACCAAGGTTCTGACTTAAAAGAGATTACAGAGATGCATCTCGGAACAGCTGACAAAGTAATTATCGGTAAAAATAAAACAACGATAATTTCTGGTGGCGGAGATAAGAAGGGTATAGATCAAAGAGTTTCTATTCTCAGAAGTCAAGCAAAAGTTTCGACTAGTAAATGGGATAAAGAAAAGTTAGACAAGCGTGTTGGACGTTTGAGTGGCGGTGTTGCAATTCTTGAGATTGGTGCAGCTACTGAAACTGAAATGAAAGAAAAGAAAGCACGTGTTGACGATGCACTCAGTGCTACTCGAGCGGCAATGGCCGAAGGAGTTGTAGCTGGCGGCGGAGTCGCATTATTAAGAGCTTCAGACTCTTTAGATAAACTTGCAGGTAAGTTGCCGGATGAAGAATCAGTCGGTGTCAGAATAGTAAGAGATGCTCTTGCAATTCCATCCCGGCAGATAGCCGAAAACGCAGGTGAGGATGGTTCTGTAGTTGTTTCAAAAATTAAAGAAGGAAAAGGAAATTTTGGATTTAATGCACGAACAAATACTTATGAAGATTTGATGAAGGCTGGAGTAGTAGATCCCGTTAAAGTAACTAGAAATGCAATTCAAGCAGCAGGTTCTATAGCTGGTTTAGTCTTAACCACGGAAACCTTAGTCACAGACATTCCCGAAGAGAATGGTGGTGGAATGCCTGCCATGCCAGATATGGGTGGAATGGGTGGAATGGGCGGCATGATGTAAGGATTTTATCCTCTAATATCAATCAGTCTCTTCAAAACAGCATCTGCGTGATCTTTAGCCTTTACTTTAGTCCAAGCCTCAGCTATGTTCCCATCAGGACCAATCAAATAGGTTGTTCTTACAACGCCCATGTATGTTTTACCATACATTGACTTTTCTTGCCAAACACCGTAATCGGATAGCATGCTCTTTTCACAGTCAGCCAGAAGATTAATCTTCAATCCATGTTTATCAATAAATTTACAATGCTTAGCCTCATTATCAGGACTTACACCTATGACGGTAGCCCCATTCTCCTCAAAATACTTCTTTGAATCTGTGAATTCTTTAGCTTCAATTGTGCAACCTGAGGTATCATCCCGGGGATAAAAATAAACTATCAACCATTTACCTGCAAAATCATCTAATCTTACACTATTTCCATCTTGATTAGGCAGGTTAAAGTTTGGTGCTTTGTTTCCTATTTCCAACGTCTGATTCATAAGGGGATATTTCCGTGCTTGCGTTTTGGTCTTTCTTCTCTTTTGCTACCGTATCTTTCTAAGGCTATTAGCAATTCTTTACGCGTATCTCTAGGAAAAATCACTCTGTCAATGTAACCCATTTCAGCAGCTATATATGGAGATGCAAATTTTTCTTTGTATTCTTCTGTCAATTCTTGATGCATTTTCTCAGGATCTTCAGCCTCCTTTATTTCTTTTCTGAAAATAATATTGACGGCACCTTCAGAACCCATTACAGCAATCTCAGCTGTCGGCCAAGCCACATTTAGGTCAGCACGTATGTGTTTTGATGACATAACATCATATGCTCCACCGTAAGCTTTTCTAGTAATCACCGTCAGTTTCGGAACGGATGCCTCAGAAAAGGCATACAGTAATTTGGCTCCATGCCGAATTATACCACCATGTTCTTGTTCAGTCCCAGGTAAAAAACCAGGAACATCAACAAAGGTTATCAGAGGAATGTTGAAAGCGTCACAGAAACGCACGAATCTTGCCGCCTTCGTTGATGCATCAATATCCAGACAACCTGCTAAAAAGGACGGTTGATTTGCTACAATACCAACAGGCTGCCCTCTTAATCTTGCGAAGCCCGTGATAATATTTTTTGCCCAATAAGGTTGTAATTCGAACAAATTTTCGTCAAAAATTAGATTGATAACGTCACGAATATCGTATGGTTCATTAGAATTATTGGGAATAATAGAGTCCAATTCTTTTATACTTTCTATTTCATCTGGATTATATTCGATTATGGGAGCCACTTCAGCATTGTTCTGAGGGATGTATCCCATTAATTCTCTTAGCGAATCAAATACATCTTCTTCCGATTCACAGGCTAGATGAGCAACTCCCGATACCGAATTATGGGTCATTGCCCCCCCTAAATCTTCAAACGTTACATCTTCATGCGTTACAGTTTTAATCACGTCAGGTCCCGTAATGAACATATGGCTGGTGTTTTTCACCATCAGTGTAAAATCAGTCATTGCCGGGCTGTAAACTGCGCCACCAGCGCAGGGCCCCAAGATTAAGGAAAATTGGGGAATTACTCCTGATGAAGTTACATTTCGGTAGAATATCTCAGCATATCCTCCTAAGCTAACAACACCTTCCTGAATTCTGGCACCTCCAGAATCATTGAGTCCAATGACAGGACATCCTGTTTTCGTGGCCATATCCATCACCTTACAGATCTTTTGGGCATGCGCTTCACCCAAGGCACCTCCAAAGACAGTAAAATCTTGTGCAAAGATGTATACTATTCTACCATTTATCGTTCCATGGCCTGTGATCACACCGTCTCCCGCCGGTTTTTTATCTTCAAGACCAAAATTGTTACTTCGATGTTTAACCAGCGCATCCAATTCAACAAAAGAGTCAGAGTCCAATAAAGTGGCAATACGTTCTCGTGCCGTCATCTTTCCGGCCTTCTGTTGTTTTTCAATTCTTTCGGGGTCACCCTCTACAGCTTCTTTGAGTTTCCTTTCAAGACCCTCTATTTTCTCTGGTGTCCCCATCATATGCCCATTGCGGGAGTTCTATAACTTTGTGGGCAGTCCGAAGCACTTAACATCCGGCTTCAATGACCTAATGTGAGTCAAGGCGTTCGTGGCACCCGTGATTTTTATCCGGAAGATATGAGATTACGGAATTGGTTGTTTGACAATTTCACAAATGCGTCTCTTTTACACGGTTTTGAGGAGTATGACGCGCCCGTTTTGGAATATGAAGAATTATACACAAGAAAACAAGGTGAAGAGATAACTCAACAATTGTACAGTTTTCAAGATAAAGGCAACCGTAAGGTTGCATTACGTCCTGAGATGACTCCATCCTTAGCCCGTATGGTAATGGCTCGCGCAGGTGGATTACCAATGCCGATTAAGTGGTTCTCAATTCCCCAATGTTGGCGTTATGAAAGAACACAACGCGGTCGGGGAAGAGAACATTATCAATGGAATGTTGATATTTGGGGAACAACTGAGATTTCTGCAGATGCAGAACTAATATCTGTGTTGGTAACTTTCTTTGAAGGTATTGGATTAACTGCTAAAGATATTGTTATTCGTGTTAGTAGTCGAAAAGTCCTTGAAGAAGTCCTAGGCTCTTTGGGTTTGGAGGGGGATATCTTTGCTCAGACATGCATTATTGTTGATAAAATGGATAAACTTTCCTCAGATGTAATTGAAGATCAATTGTCTGATTTAGGGCACGATTCAAAAGTGGTTACGACAATTCAAGCAGTATTGGGAATCAAGGATATGAATAGTTTACAAAAAGCCCTAAAAGATGAAAGTGTGGCGGTATCTGAACTTAATCTTCTATTTGACGCGATTGATTCATACGGCATATCTGAATGGGTTGAATTCGATGCTTCTATTGTTAGAGGTCTTGCATACTACACTGGTGCAGTTTTCGAGGCCCATGACAGAACGGGTGAGTTCCGTGCAATTTGTGGTGGGGGCAGATATGACAAACTTCTCTCTACATTAGGAGGGAAAGATTTACCTGCAACCGGGTTTGGTTTTGGAGACATGGTTATCATGGAATTACTCGCAGAGAAAGGCCTAATTCCTGAATTAGTAAGCGATATTGATGACATAGTAATTCCACTAAATTCTGACTTACGAAATGCAGCAGTTATGGTAGCAGCATCCTTGCGTAATTCAGGTAGAACTGTTGATTTAGTTTTAGAAGACAAAAAGATGAAGTGGGCGTTCAAGCATGCTGAACGCATTGGGGCAGCACGTTTGGTTTTACTTGCTCCTGATGAATGGTCCCGTAAGATGGTTAAGATTAAGGATTTGGATACAGGAGAGGAATCTGAGATTTCCTTAAAGGATATCTAAACTTCACATTCACTTAGGGGTTTGTCTTCTCTTGTTCTTATAATTATTGGAAATTCAAAACACAATTGACCTTTGTCATTTCTATTTTGACGGCTTTGATACTCTATTTCTACAGCAAACCAGTCTTTTTCTTTCAATTCACTTTCCTCTAATTTGTAACCCTTTTCAATCAATTCTGCAGTTAATTTATCCATATTGTCTTCACCTAAACGACCGCCGCCTGCCCAGCCACAATCCACTAGTACTGGGTCATCAAAAAATGGGCTATTTTCATATTGATACAATCTAAATCTTGCAAATCTAACCTCATGTTTTCCAGATCCCGGGCATACTCTTGCAACAATACAGTCTGTTGTTTCAATAAATTTGAATTTGTATGCACCTTTACGTTTAGGTTTTCCATTCATAGTAAAAGTTATACTATCATCAGCCTGTCTCAGAATGAAACCTTCCCAGCCCTCTTTTCTTGCTTTTAAGGCTATTTCCTCCGTAAAAGTTTTAATTTCCCTATCTCCAAAGAATTTTGTTATTTCCAGCCTCTCAAGAAAAGTCCGGTCTGTAACATCTTCACCATACCAGAATATTACGTCAAAAACGTTGTATTTGAAATGGTATCCTTCTGATATTAGATATTCGTATTTTAATTTAGCTTTAGCTTCAGTCGTAGTCTCCGTCGTAACGGCCTTGAGAACTTTTGGATCTTCTTGACCTTCTTTATCAAAGGCTACTAATTCTCCAATTACTAGTGATTCTTCCGGCAGTCGACTTAGCGTATTTCTGATTTCTCTAACAACACTTAAAATCTCAGTTATGGTTTTTATTCTTCTTGTATAACCAATTAGTTCCTTACCCGTATTATGCAATAAAATACAAGAACCATTGAATTTTCTTTCAGATAACCAGGTTTCGTCATAAGCATCATCTTTTTCCTTGAGTTTGCTAACAGGTTTACAAGGTGCAAAAGATTGCGTCAAAGTTGAACTGACAACTATTTTTTCACCAAGAATAGCATCTTCACGGGTTTCAACATAACCCTCTTCTTTCTTCTTTTTAACTTTCCTTTCAAATTCTAGAAGTGCTTGTTCTTCATCCGTGGTTTCATTAGTTCTGCCTCTGTTTTTACCATAAACTGTTTCTTTTGTACTCTGTTTTTTACCATCTTCATCATCTTTTGATGTCCACCATTCAGTAAGAATTTCATTCTCTTTTACCTCTATTATCATATGCTTTAATCTTCCCGTAAGGTGTAATTGGTACAAGGTAGTCTTCATGCTAAATACGCTATAACTTAACCAGTATAAAAAGTGGGGCGAGGCCCGGGAATCGAACCCGGGACGAGGGAACCACAATCCCCCAGTTTAACCAAACTAGCCTAGCCTCGCCAAGTCATTGTCGATTGACAGGGTATTAGATAAAATTACTTGAATATCACAATATTTCTTTTGGCCTATACTCACCCCAAACTTTTCGGAGTGAATTACAAATTTCTCCAATCGTTACTTTTTCACTTACGGCCTTGATAAGATGAGGCATTAAATTTTCTTTAGTCATTGCTTTTTGTTCAATAATATCAATATAATCAGATACATTTCCTCTTGTTTCTCTTAAAACAGACAATTTATTGATTTGTTCTTGTATTGCCTCTTCATTTATTTTTGTAATATCTTCACTTTCCCCTTCTTTATCTTCTAAATAATCGTTAACACCGACTATAATTCTCTCCTTTCCTTCAACTTCTTTTTGGAATTTGTAAGCTGAGTCCATAATCTGGGATTGAACCCACCCCTCCTCAATACAGTTTAAGATTCCTCCTTTTGTGTCTATTTCTTCGATTAAGGAGTCTGTCTTGTCACATAGTTCTTGAGTCATTTTTTCTATAGTATAAGAACCTGCTAATGGGTCGACTGTATTTGGAATTCCAGATTCTTCAGCGATTATTTGTTGTGTTCTCAAAGCTACTTTTGCAGCTTTTTCTGACGGAAGTCCCAAAGCCTCATCCATAGCATTTGTATGCAGGCTCTGAGTTCCTCCGAGAACTGCAGAAAGGGCCTGTATTGCAGTTCTTACAACATTGTTGTGCGGTTGTTGCGCAGTTAATGTCGAACCTCCTGTTTGAGTATGGAACTTCATAGTCATTGATTTTTCATTTTTAGATCCAAATCTTTCAGATATGATATTAGCCCACATTTTTTTTGCCGCTCTGAATTTTGCAATTTCGTAAAGGAAATCATTGTGTCCATTAAAGAAAAATGTCATTCTTGGAGCAAAATCATCAATTTCTAATCCTTTTTCTATTGCGGCTTGAACATAAGCTATTCCGTTTGCTATAGTAAAAGCTAGTTCTTGTTCTGCAGTACATCCAGCTTCTCTTATGTGATATCCAGAAACTGAAATAGTATTCCAATTCGGAACTTTGTTAGCACAATATTCGAATACATCCGTTGTTAATCTCATTGAATCTTTTGGAGGGAAAATATAAGTCCCTCTTGCAATATATTCTTTCAAAATATCGTTTTGGATAGTTCCTCTTAATTTTCTTTGAGGAACTCCTTGATTTTTGCCTGTAGAGATGTACATTGCTAATAGAATAGATGCTGGAGCATTGATCGTCATACTAGTTGATACTTTATCCAGAGGAACTTGATCGAATAGAGCATCCATATCTTCTACAGAATCGATAGCAACTCCTACCTTTCCAACTTCTCCAGTTGCCATGGCGTCATCACTATCATAACCAATTTGAGTTGGTAAATCGAATGCAACAGACAGACCATTTTGCCCTTCAGAAAGTAAATATCGAAATCTTTCATTTGTTTCTTTGGCAGTACCAAATCCAGCATATTGTCTCATAGTCCATAATTTACCTCTGTATCCAGTGGCATGTATGCCTCTCGTGTAAGGAAATTTTCCAGGCAATTCTGTTTCAGAATCGTTCACATCTTCAGGAGTGTTTAGTATATCTCGTTCATCCAACAAAGTTTCTTTTCTTTCTGGGTACTTCTCTAGAGTTGGCTTGAGTGTCTCATCTTCCCATCGTTTTTTACTCATTGTTTGTACTCATAAATTATCGTAACGTTGCCAATAAGGCCTATTATCATCCTTTTTATCATCTTCCGTTTGTCTTTGTTCTGGAGTTAAAGCGGCTCTTCTAGCTTCTTCTTTTTTCCTTGCTTCTTTTTCATTCCTTTTTTTTTCTCTTTCTTTCTCTAACAAGTTTACAGTGTCATCTTCAGCCTTCTTCTCATCCAATCTGTTGATTGCCTCAGACTTTTCTGTCGAAGTCCAAAATCTTTCAAGGATTTCAATTTCATGGTTGTAGGAACCAGTAGGACTGGAATATTTCTTTCCATCGAACCACATACTTTCACAACTTGCGCATCCGTCAAGAGTTATTGTACTGGTAACTTTCTTCTTCATACTAGCTGTAGCCTTCTTAGTTAAATGTCCAGCTGCATTTACAACTTCTGCAGTCGTTAGAACTGCGCCAATTACTAAAAAAATTGGGTGATCATCAAACGACCTAACCATATGACGTAGGTCCCAGCCAGTCACTGGTTGATAGTTAGCTACTTGATTCGGATCATATTGAAGTTCAATCTCAGACATTTTTTTATTACACAAGGCACAATTTAGATCACTTTCTTTACCCATTCTAATAAATTGCAAGAGAGCGTCTCTCACACGATGATCACCAGTCATCTGTTCAAGGGGACTTCTTGTACCTTCGGCAAGCATTCCCACACTAAATTTTACTCCATCACATTCGTTACACATCAAAAGTCCATCTTCTTCTATTAGAGAACCTTTACAACCTCTAGGGCATAAGTGGACAACATCTGTTTTCCCTCCGGCTTTCCACCTGCGATATTCATCCGAATCTTGAGATAAATTACTATCTTCTTCACTCATCTCTAGGCCTCTCAAATCTCTTGATATATATCAACATTTTTCTATGTAGTTCGTCAGCCACTTTCTGAGCTTGACCCGGACCTACTTTCATTGGCTTCATCCAGAAGCAATAGACGTTAGTTCTAATATTATCCTTATAAAAATCAATAATACTACTAAAAAGGTCTTTTTCTTTTCCAGTTCTTCCCCAATCTACTAGTGGATTATCA
>DAXQ01000008.1 GCA_002506485.1 Euryarchaeota archaeon UBA136
ATGGTAAGGAATTAACAGGAAATAGTGATTCGTCTTCTACTGCTGTACACTCTGCCGCCGGTTCGATTAGTATAGTTCCCGCTTCAAACGCCAGACCTGGAGTTTACAATATCGAACTGACAGTGACCTCTACCAACAATGCACCAAATGCTGGGTGTGATTTTGATGTCGTTATTCCCGAACCTGATCTTGAGATAAAGGACACGGACATTTCTTTCAGTCATACCGGAGCTTGGATTAACACCCGTGGAGACTCACAGAGAGTAACCATTACTGCCAAAGTAAGGAACAATGGAGGTACTACAGATGCCTCTGGAACAACGACAACTGATGTCGAGATCAAATTTTATGTCGATGGTTCACAGCTGGGTTCTGTTCAAACTATAGCAGCGTTGAATTACGGGGATGAAACCACAGTCTCAGTTTTCTGGAACCCTGCTCGGGCACATGAGGGCAGTGAAGTTGGAATTCCAATCAAGGTGGTAGTAGACCCTGGAGACAAGATTGAAGAGACAGATCAATCCAATAACGAGGGTAGCACTCATTTCAAGGTTGTAAGGACCAAGGCCAGTAATCCATCTTTCTATATGGGTTTCTTGTCACTGACCGCAGCAGTTGGTGCGGCAGTCTTGTTGTCCACTTATTACCGTAACAAAGAAGACTTGGAAGATTAGATTCACAAGTCATTAAGGGGTAGATGAAGAAAGCCCTGACCGGCCCAGATATTAGGGAACTGGTGTTGGAATGGCAATATTTATTGGGTTGCAGATTAGAGCAGTTTGGCCGACCCGGTTCCAATGAGCTGATTCTAAAGTTTCGCAGTTCAAGAACTGGAACGGTCCGTCTTGTAGTTGATCTTAGCGGATGGGCCTATGTCACTAAGGAGTCTATCAGTACCGAGTCCAATCACGGTGTCTTCGTAAATGCTGTACGAAAGACAATTAAGAAGAGTCGTTTGGAATCTATAAGTCAGTTGAATGGTGATCGGATCATTTGTCTTGAATTTATAAGAGGTGATGAACGTCACACCCTGATTTTTGAGATGTTCCATAAAGGGAATGCTATTCTTTGCAGTGATAAAAAGATAAAAACCGTCATGCGTCAACAGAAATTCAGACATAGGAGTCTGAAACCAGGATTGGAATATCAGGCACCACCAGGTTTTAATCCGTTTGAATCGGATTTCTCCAAATTTAGTGATGTAATTTCAGGTTCGGAGAGGCCAATTGGAGCGAGCCTGACAATTAACTGCAATTTGGGAGGCGAGATTTCGAATTTGGTGTGTCATAGATTGGAAATAGATGTGAGCACTAAAGTCGAGCAATCCAGATTCCAAAGTATATATGACCAAGTACAGGCGATACTATCTGATAAGATTGCACCCTCCATCTTTCTAGATGACGAAGATAAGAATTTTACCGTATCATCCCTTAACTTGAGCCATTTGAACCGGGGTCCTCAATTTGATACGTTTGGTGAAGCTATAGAAACCTATCTTAATTCTCGAGAAGAGCCAGTAGTAGTAGTTAAAGAAGACATAAGGATTATTCGGCAAAAGGAAGCTATAGAGAATTATTTGTCCAAGGCTGAGAAACTGAGGGAAAAAGGCAACCTGATTTTTTCCAATACAGGCCTTGTAAGGAAAGCTGTCAAAAACGAAAGAGATACCATTCTGATTGAAAATAAAGAGATTAAGGTTGATATTTCCAAGTCTCCTGAAGCTAATGCTTCTGAGTATTTTGATAAAGCTAAGGAAATGGAAAGAAAGGCCAAACGTACTAGGGAAATTTTGGATACTAAACCCCTAAAGAAGCCCAGAAAAAGAAAAATCAAGGCTGATTATCGGGAATGGTTCGAAAATTATAGGTGGTTTATAACATCAGAGGGAGAGGTTGCGATTGGTGGAAAGGATGCTACAACAAATGAAAGAGCAGTCAAAAAATACTTGAAAAATATGGATCGTTATGCCCATGCAGATGTTCATGGAGCTCCTAGTGTCGTGGTTAAGAATAATGGAGCCCCACCTTCATCAGATTCTATGCTGGAAGCCTGCCATTTTAGTTTAGCTTATAGCAAGGCCTGGGCAGCCCGGGTTTCGAGTGGACATTCCTTCTGGGTCGAGAGCGATAAAGTATCAAAGACTCCAAATACCGGTGAGTTCCTAGCTAAAGGCTCATTTGTTATTAGAGGCAAGCGTAATTGGAATAAGAACTTGGAACTAAAACTGGCAATTGGATTGATTGATTATAATAGCGTTGAGAAATTGATGGGAGGTCCAGTTATGGCTTTAGAGAATCAATCCAAGAAATATGCGGTTTTCAAGCCTGGTTTTACAGATCGAAAACAGCTTTCTAAGATTTTGTCAAATATTTTTGAGAGGGATATTTCTGAAATTGAGAAGTTACTACCTAATGGTGGTTTTGAATTAGTTAAATCCTCTGGTATTGATATAAAATTGGAATAGGTGGTGCGGGGGGTGGGATTTGAACCCACGTACCACTAAGGACTAGGCCCTCAACCTAGCGCAATTGGCCAGACTATGCGACCCCCGCTTTATGCGGCAGCGTCAATGTTAGACATGAACTCGTTACAATGTCTGTCTAGCGCCTTAAGAGCTTGTTCTAGAGCCAATTTGGCTTTCATTGCGCCATTAGTTTCAAATTCAAAAACAAAGTGATCATTCTTTGTTGATACTTCCATAGCTGCTTGAGCATCTTCATCATTCCACAACTTTTCCAATATCTTGAGTGCTTCGTGAGCTTCTATGGGGTCTTCTATGATGTGTCCCTTTCCCTTTTTCTTAAACTTACTTTTGCCAACAGTATCCAGAACGGTTTTTGAGCCCTTTCCAGAAGCTACCGTCAAAGTTGGCGCCTGATAGAATCTCGGAGCCACCGCACACTGCCATTTTGTGTGTTTTCCGGCATTTCCCATTTTAGCCTTGGCATAGACCAGAATTGCTTGTCCCTCTCCTAATTTTACGATTGGAACCTTTGCCTCAGGTATGGTTAGAGAGCTATCACTACTAACCGGTTCCAAATCGCCAGAATAAACAGTGCAAGGTCCTTGTTTATGGAGTGAATACATGATATCTGGCTGTTTGGAGTCATCATTTATGGAATTGCCAAAGGCTTCGATTGTCTTTTTGTCAGTAGGTATAGGAAGCATTCCAATTCTATGAGATATAATCTCATTGAACATCGCGCTGATTGATTCGTATTCACGTTCTTCTCCGCTTTCTTCATCTACATAGGATCCTAAGGAACCCATGTGAAAATCAATTTC
Organism: Euryarchaeota archaeon UBA136; assembly: GCA_002506485.1. GTDB lineage: Archaea > Thermoplasmatota > Poseidoniia > MGIII > CG-Epi1 > CG-Epi1. The sequence goes on from DAXQ01000008.1 coordinate 3,286, forward strand.
ATGTATAGCTAGACAGGGTACCATTGAAACTAAAGATCTCCTTACCGAATTCACAAACGAATAATTGACGTTCTTGAACTCAACCTGTGCATAATAGTCTTCCATTTTTCTGACATTTACTTTCATTATACTCTTCTCCCTCTTCTTCCACCTTTGGGTTTTCCACCATCATGAGGTATAGGTGTAACGTCATCAATTCTGGTTATGAGTATTCCAGCCCTTGCTAAAGCTCTGATTGCAGCCTGTGCCCCAGGACCTGGTGTACCTCCTCTTTTCCCTCCAGCACCTCTAAGTTTTACATGGACGTTTTCAATACCCTTTTCCTTCAAAGCATCAGCCACTTGTTTGGCCGCTAACATTGCTGCATGTGGCCGTGATTCTTCTCTCTGCGCTCTTACAACCATCCCTCCAGAACATTTGGCTATAGTTTCAGCTCCAGTTGAATCTGTAACTGTGATGATAATATTGTTGTGTGAGGCGAAAATGTGTGCTATAGCCCACTTTTTCATTATTTCTTCTCCACTTTGGTTTCTTCAACCTGTTTGGATTCAGTTTTATCTTCAGCCTTTTTCTCATCCACTTTTTTCTCTATAGGTTCTTCCATTTCATCATCAGTTTTTTCCTGGATTCCAGGTCTTACTGGGTGAAGATCACTATTAAGCGCTGAGGTTGGTGAATAAGCGATATTCTTTTCTTGCAATTTAGTAACTAATATTCCAGGAACTCGGGCTACAGCCCCATCAATAGATATATGACCATGAACTATTAGTTGTCTTGCCTGTTTGACTGTGGATGATAATCCTTGAAGATAAACTTGAGTTTGTAACCTGCGATCCAGAACATTCTCGGGCGTCATTGTAAGGACGTCTTCAAGACCTGAATTTTGCTCTAACATCCCAAGGCGGTTTAGTTTGGCTAGGAGGAGGTTCTTTTCTTTCTGAGCTTGTTCATCGCTGGAGTTAGCGGTTAGTTTCCTAGCTTGTCTCCGCATTTCTCTGACCTTCGTATTAGCTCTCCAAATCTCTCTTTTGTTCTTAAGTCCATACTGATGAATTAATCCGCTCTCCTCTTCTATTCTAACCTTTTGCCAAGGGTGGGATGGCGTGTCATAGTGTTTACTAGGAAACTTGGGATGCCCCATAACTAGGTTTGAGCCCCTTTCTTACGGCTAACACCCAAGGCTAATCCCTTCCTTCCATTCGAGTAGGTTCTCTGCCCTCTAACCTTGTGACCTGACGCATGTCTTATGCCCTTGTAGGATTTGACCTTCTTCATTCGATTTAAATCTTCATCATGTGTCATTTTCAGTTCAACACTAACTGGATGTATATCCTCCCCTGTGTCGTAGTCTTTCTGCCTGTTAAGCAACCAGTCAGGAACATAATCATTCAGATTCATTATAGCATTTTCAATATCCACTACATTCTTATCGTCTAGTTTTCCAGCCAGTTTATTGGGATCAAGTTTTAATTTCTGGACTATGGCATTGCTAATTCGGGGTCCGATTCCCCTAATTGAAGTCAAGGCATTTACTAGTCGCTCTTCACCCGAGACATCGGAGTTTGCTATACGGATTATGTATTTGAAATCTGAGTCGTCTGACACATGTACCTCTTAGGAATAAAATCCAGAGTTGGCGCCATTCAGGCGGCCTATTTATATGCTTTTCTTGAAATAATCGACGACTGAAAGCAGGGGTAACTATTAATATGGTATAATCAAGTTGGAATCAGAAATGAAAAAGGTCACACTTCTATTGCTGATTCTTTTCCTAGTTATGGGTGCTTCTGGAGGTTATGGCTATTATGTCATTGTTCTTGAAGATGATACAGATGATACTGATGACAATCCAAAGTCCAGTAGTCCTCCCATTGCAAGGATAAACCCCTCCAATCCTAAGATACAAGCCAATGAAACTATTCTTTTCTCTGCTTCTGATTCTTCAGATTCAGATGGAGATACACTTACTTTTACATGGATTTTTGAGGGAGATAGTGAACCATACAGTAGTGAGACAATCGAACGGACTTATCCTGATGGAGGTGATTTTTATGTCAATCTCTTGGTTACTGATTCAACCGGTTTGACTGATGAAGCTGAAACCATAGTAAGTGTGGTAGAGGATTATCATGGAGAAGCAAGCGGTGATGTTGATGGAGGCGAAAGCGATCAAATAGAATTTCCTGTAGAGTCTGGCGTTGTTAGTTTATACATCACGTGGGAACTTGATGATAACCAACAAATCACAGGTACAATTAATCCCTCTAGTGTAAATCTTATGCTGAATGATGCACAAGGAAATAATCTTGAAAATGAAACGGATGTGCAGGAAGGTGATGGTTCATGGTCAATAAGCAGTGAAAGATTAGATGCCGTAGGTGATTATGAATTTATAATAGAGGGCGAAGATGGTAGTATGTCTTACGATGTAACTATTGATGTTAGTTATTAGTTTTTTTCCAGCACCATAATATATCTAGTAAGTGATTTGTGGATATACCATTCGAATTGGTAGATTTTCTTGAAATTAGTGGTTTGTATTAATTCAGGATTAGAAATAGCCATTACAATTCTTTTTCCTTTTTCCATTGCTTCCGAGAAAATAGTCATGGTTCTCTGCAAAAGTTCACTGATCTTCTCACCCCCCGTGCTACTTGCGATTCCATAGGGGGGGTCCGTGACAATTGCTTCAAAGCTCTGGTTTTTTGATTCTTTTACATCTCCTTTCTTAATTTTCCCTTCTAATCCAAAATGTTCGAGGTTTCCCTTTGAATTCACAACCATTTTTTCCAAGAGATCCATACCTTTTACTTTCATTCCCATGTCCGCAGCCTCGATTAGGATCCCGCCAGTGCCACAAAAAGGATCAAGGACAGTATCATTTGGCGAACAGTTCGCAAGGTTCACCATCGACCTTGCTATTCTGGGGTGAATACTTATAGGTGAAAAATAAGGCCTGTATCTCACATGATGTTCCAAGCAACTTTTGTAGGCTGTTGTTGAGTTTTCTTCAAGAATAGAGATTATTGTTCTTGAACCGGTGTAGAAAAGTATCTTTACATCAGGGTTATCTAGAGCAATTTCATTCTCGATTGGTATTTTTCGTCCAATTTTGATGGCTATTTTTCTTTCTGAAATCACATTTCTACGAATTTGGCGTATCGCGAAACTGTTTTTTCCCAGATCGAGTGTTGGCAATTGTTCTATGACTTTTCCAATATCTTTTTCTTCAGATGAGTGTATGATTCTAGAGACCCGTTTTGTCATACCCAATCTTCGAATAGTGTTTAGTGCCAATTTCTGAGAGGTCTTAATTATGACTATTTGACCTTCTTCAAACCCCGTTTCGGGATTATACCCTTCAGTCTTCAGCAGCTCCTCAGCCTCAATCTTGGCTAATTCTTTATTCTCGCCACCGAGTTCAAACAAGTATTCGCTTGTCACTTGACTCCAATAAAGTTATTTTATAATGTTGTGTGCACATTGTAATTTGTGAAAAGGATAGCAAGGAAGTTCTTGTCTCCAGTCTACAAGTTGTACGAGAAGAGATTATTGAGCCAGGTTCGTAAAGGTCCAGTACCTAACCATTTAGCAGTAATTATGGACGGTAATCGAAGATATGCAGAGAGTCTTGGCCTGCATCCTAACGAAGGGCACGTTGTAGGAAAGAGTATTCTGGAGAATTTATCAGATTGGTGTCGGAATCTGAACATTCGTTACTTGACAGTTTACGCATTTTCATTGGAGAATTTCGGGCGCGAAGAAGAAGAACTTGAGGCATTGATGGATTTGTTCGAAGAATCTTTCAGAAGCGCCGGAGAGGACCCTCGCGTCCATGAGAACAAAGTTCGAGTCAGAGCTCTGGGGCATCGTGAGTTATTGCCCGATAGAGTGGTTGAGGCTATAGAATATGCCGAGTCCCGGACTAAGGATTATAAAGAATACAATTACAGTCTAGCAGTGGCTTATGGAGGGCGGCAAGAGATAGTCAGGTCAATGAAAAAAATTGGCGAAAAGATAGAAAGTGGTGAAATTGATAGTAATCAGATTAATGCAGATTTAATATCCGACAATTTATACACTAGCGGTTTACCAGATCCGGATTTGATATTGAGAACTTCGGGTGAGGAAAGAGTAAGTAATTTTTTGTTATGGCAATTAGCCTATTCTGAATTATATTTTGCAGATGTTTTCTGGCCTGAGTTGAGAAAGATTGACTTCTTGCGAGCAATTCGTTCTTTTCAGCACCGCAAGAGGCGCTTAGGACACTGACAACAATTTTTAACGGAGTGTCTTATGCAAGGTAGTATGCTAGAGCGCTATGCACGCCTTCCAATCGATAGCCCAAGGCCAATAATAGTCGTTGTGGTGTTGCTAACGCTTATCGCCTGTCCCTTTCTTTTAAAGGTTGAATTTGCAACTGATGTACAGGCGTTTCTTCCCCAATCCGAGGAAGTTGAGACCTACGACAAGATAACGGATCAATTTGGAAGGGATTCCAGTGTAGCTAATCTGTATATTACACCACTGGGAGGCAATAACGTCTTGACCATGCAGAATCTGGCAGATGTTCTTGTGTTGCACCAGGAATCTTCAAAGATTACCGGTGTCAAGGATGTGCTATCGGTTGCCGGCTTCTTCGATGAGGCCCTGAAAGATAGTGGGACCTCATTAAATGAGGTTAATAGCGAAAGGTGTGTTGAATATGATGATTCTAATGGTAATGGACAATATGAATCCGATGAAGATTGTTATTATTCTAATTGGGATAGGGTCTGGGATTCCATAACGTCATCAAATACTGAAGGGAATTATACTTGGGCTGATGTCGATTTTGTTGCCGATGTTCTCATAAATCGTGATATGAATATGAATAATTTCGTTCTTCCTGAACGTAATAGGACAGCTCCAACGGCAAACTCAACAATTATTATGATTAATCTGGAACCAGACTTGACGACTCAACAAAAAAAGGAAATTGGGCAAGAGATTAGGATTCTGGCCGATAACCACAATTATGAGTCAGGAACTGATATTCAGGCTGAAGCCTTTTCAGTTCATCTTCTCGCCTCCGATGTTGATGAGTCAACGCGAGAGACTAATTTGCTAATGGCAATGGGCATGTTTGTTGTTACGGTTGTTCTTTTGTGGCTTACGTTCAGACATTGGAGCTATGTTATTCTACCAATGGTCACTTTGGTAATTTCGGTCATCTGGACATTCGCCTTTGGTGTTCTGATGGGAATCACATTTACAGCAATCGATGTGGCCGTTGTACCTCTGGTAGTGGGTTTAGGAATTGACTTTTCGGTTCACATAAGCCGTAGATATCAAGAGGGCATAAATGCTGGAAATTCAGTAGAAGAATCGCTTCTCGATTCCCAGACCCATACAGGAAGGGCGCTATCTTTAGCCGTAATCACAACGATAATTGCCTTTTTATCCGGAATAAGTGGTGGTGTCGGTCCTGTACGTGATTTCAGTTTACTATGTGCAGCAGGAATCCTTTCGTCATTTATCCTGACTATTTTGTTTTACACATCTCTAAGATATGTTTTAGATTCAGGTTCAGAGCAAATGGCTTCAGTTGTCTCAGGGTCTGAATTAATTGAGAGCACTATATCATGGGCTTCTGAACTAGTAGACAGCCATCCTCAGGCCATAGTTTCAACGGTGGTGATTATCACACTCCTAGCAATAGGAGGCGCTTCTCAGATTGATACTTCGTTCACCTTAGATGACTTTCTTTCAGATAATCTGGAAATAATGGTTACAGCTGACAGGATTCAGACTGAATTTAGAGGAGCCAGCTATTCCCAATCCCAGATACTAATAGAGGGCCCAGTGGCAACCACTACCTTTTTGGATGGTTTATATGAATTCAAAGAAGGGGAGCAAGGGGTATGTCCATCCAACATCGCCAATTGTGGCCTGAATGATGATAGATATATTATCCAGGTAGGTGCTGAGGCCCGTCTTGAATCGGTTCATGAGCTTGCTCAGAAGGCCATAGATTCTGAGAATTACAATGTGGGTCATGGTAATAATTCGACCCATGAATGGATTCTCACCCATTTCTTTCAAGTGACTCCGGGAGAAGAGGTTGAAGTAAGTTGGAACAACCAACAGTCTATCGTATCGCCGTCTTTAGAAGTAAAGATTATCTGGTATCAAGGTAACAATCAGGCTGGTTCTGAGAGACTGGATGGCATGTCTTTGGATTCTGATATGTCTTCCCATTCTGAAGCTTTAACTATAGTGCCTTCCGGAGCTGACCGCGCCCGTGTCAAATTCGCTCATCTTCAAGACAGTTCATCTGATTCTCTGGTCTATGGTTCGGCAGTTCATGATTCTGAAAAATATATTTATGCTCAATCATTACAGTATACTTTTAATCTTACTTATCAATCAAAATCCTTTAGCCAGACTACAGATTCAGATGTGAAGAATCTATATGACTATCTTTATCAAAGAGACCTTGATATTGCAGATTCTTTCACAGGTGAGTCATATTCGGATAAAATACGTCATGTTCTGCATAGAGATGAAAATGGCCAGTACACTTCATCAGTAATCAGGGTCTTTATTGGGCCCGATACTGTTCATGAGCTTGATAACGATGGTTTGGAGTTCATGCGGGCTGAGCTTCAAGCTAATGTTCCATCCAGTATGAGTGATTACAAGATTAGTTTTACAGGAGGTCATGTTCTGACAAGCGTCACAGTTAATGAGATTCAGTCTACTCAGATCAGCTCAACCCTGACTTCTATTGTTCTGGCAGCTATCATAATGATTGCTATTTACCGTAATTTTGGTATGGCAACTCTGGCAATCCTGCCAACCGTTCTGGCAACAGTCTGGATTATGGCAACAATGACTGTCTTGGGAATAACTCTCAATGTGCTTACGGTAATGGTAACTGCTTTGACGATAGGTCTTGGAATTGATTATGCAATCCATATTGTAGAGAGATTTAGAGAAGAAATAGAGCATAAGAGTGAGAGGCAAGCGATTCAGACTACAATCGAGCGTACAGGCTCGGCATTGCTGATTTCAGGTCTTACAACTGCATGTGGTTTCGCCGTCCTGTTTTTGTCACCCATGCCTCTGGTGCGAAACTTTGGAATTATAACGGCAGCCACAATTGTGTACTCCGTTATAATCGCGATTTTTGTTCTGCCCAGTCTAATCTGGACCGCAAGCCGAATAAAAGCATGGTATTCTATTCAAACTTTAGATTAGTTTTTCTTCTGCGTCTCTTTTCCCATAGCTCTCTGGCCAATTGACGCATGTCCTCTACTGAATCAGATTCATCCACTATCTCAACACCCAACAGAGTTTCCATTGCATCTTCCAGAGTTATTATTCCTTGAGTGGTGCCATATTCATCCACAACTAGGAAAATATGTTCTCTTTTCCGGAGAAACTCCTCCAATAACGTTGCAACAGAGTCTTCGGGGTCGACAGTAGATAGTTCAGATACAAGAGTCTCCATCTTGGTGTCAGCTTCACCTCTACTGTGCAATTCCATTATTGTACTTCTGAAGACCACTCCGATAATATCATCAATATTATCATCGTAAATAGGAATCCTCGAGAAAGGGATTGAAGCATTCTCCTTCACAACTTTTCCGACCGTTTCAGATCGGTGAATGACCATCATTACGGTGCTAGGGGTCATAACATCCTCAGCCAGTATCTTGTCTAGGGTCAAAAGATTCTTTATTACTTGAGTTTCCTGTTTTTCCAGAGCTCCTTGGGTCTCCCCAATTTCAGCTACAGCAATCATTTCTTCACGAGTCATCTCCTTCTGGTCTTCATTCCCTTCGGCAATCCTTCTGGAGAAATTGTTCAGTACTACAACAATAGGCCAGGTAATCCATACGAGTCCTTCCAAAGCATAAGCCGAGGTCGGTGCCATCTTTTTCCAATAAATAGCACCTAGGGTCTTAGGTATTATCTCCGAGAAGACCAGAATCAATATAGTTAGGATAATTGATGCCGCAGTAAACCATTCATTCCCCAATTTATGGAATTCGGAACCAACTCCGGCCGCACCAATAGTGTGTGAGATGGTGTTCCACGTCAGTATAGCAGCCAGTGGTTGATCAATATTATTTTTCAGCTTTTTGAGTCTGGTTCCACTGCCTTTTTCACCTTTGCCTAGAATTTCTATGTGAGACCAAGTTACTGATAAGATAATCGCCTCTAACAAAGAACAAAGAAAAGATACACCTAAAGCTAGGAAAAGGAAAAATGCAATCCTGCCCCACTGTAATTCTGGACTTTCCAGTCCATCTATTAATGGTGTAAAAACGGATAGAAAAACCACTACCTTAAGCCCCGCCTCCAAAGGAAAAGACAAGTGTCGATTGCAGATATCCCAAGCATGCCTTAGTTCTACTCAATTGCTAGAAACCTCGAACATGATTCGCCCATTTGGGCCACAGACTCATGTTGAGTCATTGGGAGCTTGTTTATTAGTTCTTTTGTTTGTTTAACACGATTTTTTGCACAAATCATTATAACTGCGTCCTCTACGGCGCCCGCATGGCACGTTTTCCTGAGGCCGAAGCCCGATTGTTTAGCAAGAAAATCTGTATGCAGTGCAATGCAGTCAATGCGTGGAAGGCTGTGAAATGTCGTAAATGTAATTACAAGGGTCTCAGACCTAAAGCCAAGGAACAGCGCAGTAAGTAAATTCATTCCAGTATTTCCGTACTCTTTTCTTTGCCTATGATTACTTTGGTTGCCATGTTGATGAACAGACCAGTATCTTTTACACCATCAATACTCAATAGTCTTGCATCCATTTCTTCAGGATTCTTTATTCCTTCGGGAAAATAGCAGTGATAAATGTAATTTTCATTGTCCGTAACGAAAGCATTTCCACTTTCTTCTGTACGAAGTTTTGCCCTACACCCTTGTTTTTCAATTTCTCTGGCTACCGAATCGTGATTCTCAGTTCCAACTTCTACGGGCAGAGGCCCAACACCTAATCTCTCAACAACCTTGGTTTCATCAACAATTATGATTAATTCCTTTGCCTTTTTTTCAACTTTCTTTTCTCTTAGCAACGCTCCTCCGAGTCCTTTGATTAGATCTAGACTGGGAGAAACCTCATCAGCTCCGTCGATTGCAATATCTATAGAATCCATTTCATCAATACCAATTAAATTCATACCCCATTTTTCCGCTTGTCTTTTTGTTTCAATAGATGTGGGCATCCCTGTAATCTGAAAATTCTCTGATAATTTGTTTCCAAGAAGTTCAACGGCAATCGAAGCGGTTGTTCCAGTACCTAATCCGACGGTCATTCCATGCTCAACAAACTTTATGGCTTCCTCAGCAGCATTCTTTTTTGCAGATTCTTGATTCAATAGTAGAGCCCACCTTCTGGTTCGGATATATCCGTCTCATTCAGGCGATTCTTAATCTTTTCAAGAGCTAAAGTGAAATCTTTGTAAGAAACCTTGATTCTCTTGTTTTTGATTGCACCCATACCAGCCTCTACACATACAGCTCTGAGATCTGCTCCGGAAAGACCATCCGTTTCGGCTGCCATTTTTTTGTAATTTACACCCTTTGCTATAGCCATTTTAGCAGTATGAATCTTTATTATTTTTAATCTGGCCTTTTCTTCGGGTAGTGGAATCTTGATGATTCGATCAAACCTTCCTGGCCTCAATAATGCCTCATCCAGGATATCTGGTCTATTTGAGGCACCCATTATCGCAACATCTCCCCTAGGAGTAAATCCGTCTAATTCACCAAGTAGTTGCATTAGTGTTCTCTGTACTTCCCGGTCGCCGGTTGTACCAACGTCCATTCTTTTGGCTCCAACGGCATCCAGCTCATCAATGAATATTATACTTGGAGCCTTCTCCTGAGCCAATTGGAAAAGTTCACGTACCAGTCTAGCTCCCTCTCCAATGTATTTTTGTACCAATTCGCTTCCGATGAGTCTAATAAATGTCGCATTCGTAGCATTCGCTACAGCCTTGGCCATCAGTGTCTTTCCTGTTCCAGGTGCACCTATCAACAAGACACCTTTTGGTGGTTCAATTCCTATCTTGGAAAAACGTTTAGGATAAAGCATAGGCAGTTCTATAGTGCTCCTAAGTTCATCCAGTTGTTCGGTTAGGCCTCCAATATCCTTGTAGGTCTCAATTGGTTTGCTATCTACTTCAGCACCCATTACCAGAGGATCCTTAGCAGAGGGAAGCGTCTCTAGGATGGCCAAAGTCTGGCGGTGAAGGGCTACTCTGTCCCCAACATCCAGATTATCTTTGTCGATACCTTCTGAGATATGAACTACAAAATCGGGTCCACTACTGGATTTGATACTGACTCTCCCGTCATCAAGAATATCTCTGACAGTACCTATTACTTGAGGAGGTGCCCTCAGTCTGGCCAGTTCACCCTTGAGGTGTGCATTCTCCCTTTTCATCCTTGAAACATCGCTTTCTAGTTGTCTCTTTTCGGATTCGAATCTTTCAGTTTCCTCGATGAGCCATTTGTTCCCGTCCTCCGTAGGGGCCGAGACATCGCCTTCACTTTCTTCTGAAGCCACTTTAAATCACTAAACATTTAATTGGCTTAGATATATATCAGTTTTGATTTCATATGTTGTGCGAGATGTGTGGTGCCGAATCAGCCCTCTTGACTTCTCGTAAAATATCAGGTTCGGTTCTGCAGGTCTGTAGCGCATGCAGTGATTCAGGTTCAGAACCGACACATAGGGAGTCCGTGGGCCACAGGGCATATGTGGCCCAAACTCTTCAAAAAAGGAATATGAAGACAAGATACCGCGAGATTGAGATAAATGAAAGTGTTTTAGTGAGTAATTATGGCGTCGTGGTAAGACAGGCCCGGGAAAAGTCAGGTCTTGACCATGCTACTCTGGCTAGCAAAATATCCGAGAAAAAGTCAATAGTCTCATCTGTCGAGTCCGGCAATATGCGTCCCAATGAGAAATTGATAAAAAAATTGGAGAATTTCCTGAAAATCAAGTTAACTGAGAATGTGGAAAGCAACCCAGAGCCGAATTCCAAGAAATCCAGTAAGAGTCTGACGATGGGTGACTTATTGAAACAGTCAATGGAAGAAAATTAGTTGACGCTATCACGCATAATCTATTTGTACTAACTTTTAACCTTAACACCATGGGTCTATTAGGACGCCAGTTCAATTTGGAGAGGTCGGCTGAAGATTCACTCCTACTGGTTTTATCTACTTTGACGTTTACAATCTCACTATTTTCAGGATATATGGAGTCAGGTATTGGAAAACTTATATCACTTCCACTATTTGGAATTGAATTCCATTTAATCTCAACTCCGGTCTGGTTAATCTCAGGAATAGCCTGTATAATGTGTTTACAGCAGCTTTTTCACAAAATCTGGTCGCACGGGATTTGGTTAATTGGAGTTTACTGGCTGACTGCTCTTGGGACCATAATTCTTTTTGTTATGTTTGATCAAGGCTATATCTGGTTCTTTGTAGCCCTGATTCTAATCTTTTTAGCAATATTCCTGATGTATTGGATGATTCTTGAAATATATAGTTTGAGATATAGTATCCTAGGTGAGATTCCTGAGGCCGATCGCTCTATCAGCCTTACAGACTGGTTGTTATCAGTTCCATCATTTTTTATATGTACTTTCATCAGCTACTATTACTATACAAAGTTGTATGCGGGAGAGGATGGTTGGTTTACCTTTGGTCATGCTTCCGAGGGCTATCTAGTATTCCAGTTTGGCGTATTTTTCTCAGGGATGTATATTTTGTACCTACCTCAGTCCTTATTGGGAGATTATCTGGAATTCAGTGATTTAGATATCAATACCAGTTACAAGGTGGACCAAGATAAAGTGCAACAAAGACTGGCAGATTATTCTAAGAGTTTTGATGAAGGTAAGGTCCAGGCAACTCTTGTGGATTTGTATCGAATGGCAGACGAGGACCCTGAGGCCTGGTCAAGATTCGGAGAGTTCTACTCAGGTTGGAGTGTTGAAGAAATCAAACTTTTCATAACTAAACTTGAAGAATTGAAGGCCTGATTTATATTTAGAAAAGGGATGGCAAAGGTTATATACGTTTTTTTTTAGAGTCAATAAGTGTTTTAGAGAAATCTGGAACCAACTCTTTGCCTCGGCATTGGGAGAAAACTCATGAGCAACATGAATCTACCTGAATGGACAGCACAGGCCCTTGTGGCCGCAGGAGCCGTATTTCTGCTAATATCGGCATATGTAATGGGAGTTATGGTCCCTAACGGCCTTCTGGCACCTAATGATTTTGACGTGGACTATTATTTTGAAGGAGACATCAAAACTTTTGATTTGGATACTGAGACGGGCACTGGCGCTTTTGTGGATGACGTGGGTAGCGGATCCTATGAGCCAACAAAAGCTAAAGATGGTGGTGGTGCTACTCTTAATCTTGTAGGAAAACCTAGTGGTGATGAGTACACTAGTCTTTCACAAAATTTCAGTCTAACTACAGATGGAATTGATGGAGATGGAGTTTGGTTAGGTACTATATCAGACACTAGTGATAATCCCGCATTATTAAATCGTAAAACTTACGAAGTTGATGGTAAACAAGGAGCATGGACTCCTACAAACCTTCCTGAAGAAGGTAAGGAATATGTTTTTCCAAATCCAGTCAATGGAGATTATGATGATACATTTACTTGTTCAGACAAGAGAATATTGGATGGCATTGAAGTAATGACTTGTGTTGCTGAACCAGAAGCTGGCACAAAG
>DAXQ01000090.1:0-3752 GCA_002506485.1 Euryarchaeota archaeon UBA136
GGAATCCAGATTTCCCGGAGAACTGCTGGAGGCACAGGGTATGCCTATGACTGGTTTGAGGGTGTGGGCTGCAACCACACCAGGTAGCGCTGCTGAAAGACCTGCCAGAGCTATGAAAATCTCCGCATCCGAGCTCCTGATGATTTCGACTACCCGGTCAGGTGTCCTATGGGCTGAAGCAACGAAAGTCTCATAGTCGATTCCAAATTTGTCCAATATCTTTTCAGCTTTGTTTGCCGTTGGCCTATCTGTTGCGGAACCCATTATGATGACAACCTGAGCCATGCTTCGCAAAAAGCCATAGATATAAGGAAAGTGGTTGTTATGTCAGACTTTAAGAAAGGCCGTCAGTGCGCTTCTGCGCCCGGATAGTGTAGTTTGGAATCACGGAAGCTTGCGGAGCTCCAAACCCGGGTTCGAATCCCGGTCTGGGCGCCATATTCTTTTATTGGTCATTCTGTAAGAACCCTGTTGACCACAATCACACGTTATCTGGTTTCCCTGATTTTTCTCTTGATGGTCCTGAGTCCCTTTGCTCAGCCAGCAGATAGTTTGACACCACTACCGGGCGAGACTATTCACTTGGTTGACCCTCGACTCCAAATGGTCTATGAAGAACCTCATTTGTCAGAAGAATTAGGATTGGCACCAGCTCCAAGTGATAAAATTAGTCTTATTGCCCAAGTTCGGAATCTGGATCAGCATCACCATTATTTTGTTGAGAATTTAGGAGGAGAAATAACTTCCAGTTTTCCACGTTTTGATACCTTTGGATTCCTCTTGCCGGCCAGCAAGGTTCCAGATGTGACATTCTTGCCCGAGTTAGTATGGCTGGAAGCTGATGTTTTGTTTTATCCTGCCCTGGATAACAGTGTTGATTCGATAGGTACAGACACCATATGGAATGATTTTGGAATCAAAGGTGAGGGTACAACTATTGCAATTTTGGACACAGGCGTTGATTTTGATCATGAATCTTTGGACGACCTAGATGACAATCCGAATACGGATGACCTCAAGATTGCAGTCGACTCAGACGGTATGCTCGCTTTTTACAACGCTAATACTGACAAGGAATATCCGGACGAGCAACCTCATGATTCAGGAAGTCATGGTACTCATTGTGCAGGAATAGCAGCTGGGACTGGTGGGGCAAGTGGAACTTACTCCGGTGTCGCACCTCAGGCGAATCTGGCGGGCGTTATAGCCCTTGACGGCGGTTCAGGTGATGAGCAGGACCTGTTGAGGGCTGTGGACTGGACCATAGCTAACAAAGATAGATTCTCTATAGGAGTGATGTCCCTATCGTTAGGTGGGCCGGTTGTCATACCCGGTGCTACCAATAACGGCGCTTCTTCAATTTCTCAAGCCCTTGATATTGCGGTTGAGTCAGGTATCGTTACGGTAGTGGCCATAGGGAATGGAAATTTGGGAATTGCAGCCCATCCTGGTTCAGTCTCTTATCCTGGTGACAGCGAAAAGGCGATAACCATTGGTTCGGTCAATGATGAACATAATCGAGAGATATATTCTTCGAGGGGGCCAACGGGAGATGGCAGGTTGAAACCAGATGTGATGGCACCGGGCGGAGCAATCATGTCGGCCAGAGCCAATTCTGGTGATGATTACGTGTCGTACTCAGGAACTTCAATGGCAACACCCCATGTTGCAGGAGTTGCAGCCTTGATGCTTCAGGCTAATTCAGCTATTGCACCCGATTCGGCTTCAGATTATGTTAAGCAGATTCTTAGAGAGACCAGCGATCATAGAATACCCTTGGACCTAGATTGTGGAGAATTTTACACACCCAACAACTGTTATGGTTGGGGTACTGTGGAATTAGTCGGGGCAGTTTCCAGATCACAGGATTTGGATAGTACAACTCTGGAAGGTCCCACGGGAATACAAACCCAGACCAATGAGACTTTCAATGTTGGTATGGAGTATACCAAGACCGAGTACACCACACGCGGTAAGGATGGAGGTACAATCAATAATTTTGTATCGGGAACTGACCTTCCGGATGTCATTAAAATGGTCGTGAGATATTCTAGTGAGTGGCCAGAGCCAGCCACATTCTCAGTCGATGCAGGAGCAGCATCTGGGGTGACGGGTGAAGCGGATCTCAAACCAGTTTCTGAAGTAGAGGGGCAGTGGGTTATCGAGGCGACCTTCAATTTTACTGGGCAGTTGGATTCCGGCGCTGTTGCGACCAGTTTTCCGGTTCTGGAATTTGATATTCAGGCTCCCACTTTCAATGATGTCATACCCGTTGCAGTCACCTATACCCTGAACGATATGCAGGGCACAGGTCAGAACATCATGGTTGCATCCTTTACAGATCTCCCCGATTTGGTAATTGAGGAGCTGGTGGTTCCCGATTCAATTTTGGAGGGTCAGGAAGTTACGGTGACTGCTCGGATAGTCAATCAAGGACCAGGACCTGCACGCCAATACAGTGTCGATTTCTCGAGTGATGACATAATTTTCCAATCGGTCGAGGATTACATGGTTCTGGAGTCGGATGAGGCAACCAATGTGCAAGTAGAGTGGATAGCTGAGGGGGGCACCCATATTCTGAAAGCCAGTATCCGGGGAGTGACGCCTCAAGATGAGGATCTTTCGAATCAGGAGCTTCAGACAACAGTCGTTGTCGATGATTTCGTTGATTCTCAACCACCTCTGGTTTTCATAACTGAGCCTTACCAGAATGAGATTGTTTCTGGATTGGTGGTCGTCAAAGGAACTTCCAGTGATAACAATATTGTGGATCACGTCGAGGTCCGTGTCGTACCTAATGCTTGGGATAGGGCAAATGGTTATCAGAACTGGGCTTGGGCCTGGAATACCAGTTTGGATCTGAATGGGCGCTATACACTGGAGGCCCGTTCGTTTGACGGTTTCAATTTTTCAGTAGTTTATTCAGTTGAGGTCGAGGTCACAAACGATGGAGCCAATAGGAGACCTACAGCTGATCTCGAGGCCAATTATTATGAGGTTTATGACAATGAAAAGATTATTTTCTCAGGAAACGGGTCATCGGATGATTCTGTGGTTGTCAAGTATCATTTTGAGTTTGGTGATGGCAGAGAAACGGATTGGATTACAGATTCCTGGGTTGAGTATTATTTTGAAGAAGCTGGAGAATATGATGTTATTTTGAATGTTGAGGATGATGACGGTGTTAGGTCATCCTCAGGAGATATGGTGACGATTACAGTTAATGAGAAGGTCGATAATGGTAACCCTGTGGCTGTAATGTTATCACCTCAGACAGGAACGGAATATAGTAGTGATAAACCAGTACAACTCTCTTCACAGGGATCAACAGACCCAGACAATGACGAACTGATGTTTACTTGGTCCAGTAGTCTGGATGGTGAGCTCTACACGACACCCAATTTCTTTACGGAAGTATTCCTTAGCGATGGTCTTCATATCATCACACTTACGGCAGTTGACCCTCAAGGCGCATCGGATTCTATATCACGTCAGGTGACAGTTGTTCTTGAGAGCGATTCATTTGATGAGGAAAGTCCGTTGTTGACCTCACTAAATCCTCTTGTTACACTGTTGATGATGGTTTTAGTATCTGTCGTGTTCAAGCGAAGAAACTAGTTTCCGCTGTATTCTACTCTTGAGACTTCATTTTCCCAAAGTACCAATTTGACGAGATTCCCCACTTTGGGTTTTAGATTCTCCCAGATCCATTCGACCAGTACTTCACTGGTAGGATTTTCCAGACCTTCAAG
>DAXQ01000090.1:4134-50837 GCA_002506485.1 Euryarchaeota archaeon UBA136
TCAATTTCAGAAAAATCCACCACAAATCCTGTTTTAGGATCAATATTCCCTTCAACATGAATCTCCAATTTGAATGCCAGCCCGTACAAATTGCTACAGGGGTGTTCTTTTGGTACTTTGGTCAGTTTACGTGCAGATTCAAACCGAACTATTTGTACCAGACGATGCATCTAAAGATTGATTACGTCACCAGGTTCTGGCATTATCCATCTTCTCTGTTTGTATTTTTTCAATACATCGTTTTTGTCTTTCCGTAAATTTCGGTTTACATGAATCAGGGCCATTTTCTTTGGTCTGGCCATGTCATCCAGCCTCTCTAATTGCTGCATTGAACAATGAGTCTTCGTTCCAATGGTTATAACCTCTTTTTTGAAGTTCCTGACAGTACCATCCATTGTATAGGCATCATGGACTAACAAATCTGCGTTAGTGTAAAGTTTAGATGCTGTTGGCGTAAACATACCGTCACCAGAATAACAGAACACCTTGGTAGGGCTTCCAGCCTCCAATCTTAGACCTAGGTTCTGCACAGAATGCCTAGTGTTGACAACTCTCAGATTCCAATCATCCCATCGGTGTGATCGTTGTAATTCCCTGAATCTCAGGGTAAAAGGTAGTTTAGCTACCATTCCTTGGTAAGCCACCTCCATTAGTCTCTCTACACTTCTTTGAGTACCGACAGGTCCAAAAAGGTAGAAAGGTCTGGTTCTTCCATCCTCTTCCATCCTCTTCATCAATGCAGGTAGACCGAAAACGTGATCTGCATGGAAATGAGATATGAAGATTCCATCCAAATAATCTGGTCTCTGAGACTTATGCCAAACGGAAGGTGGAGCTGTGCCTCCACAATCTACCAGCATTCTTCTTCCAGCTGCCTCAACCAGCATACAGGTATGTGTATAGTCCTCGTCAAATCCTTCTCCGACACCCAAGAAAGTTATCTTCATTTTTGACATCCCATTCCAGTAAAGTCGGAAGTTGTGTTGATAGGCCGATTCATCAAATCATTTTTTGTCATAATTTTTCACCTTTACAAAACTTGCAGAACCCAAAATCTGCACAAATTGTAGCTTCCGCAGACATGGCAATTATATAAAACTAAGCAGTAACCTTTATCAAATAGGGGTTCACCCAGTCATCTTTTTCGCCTTCTGAAACCTTCTAGATATTTGTAAACCGAACCGTGTTCAGAACCACCCAGAACCATGGATACAGCTATTTTGGCAGACTCTAATCCATCCAGATCGGATATTATAGATACGGTGTGTCCTTGAATTGCCAGATCACATCCCGTCATATCCTCGATTATATGCCGTGTTTTCCCTTCTTTACCAATTAATCTCCCTCTTACAGTACCCAGTCTCTTTTTTGACCTTCCAACATAATCCCTGATATCGACAACTTCTAGATAATAATCCATTTCCAGAAGTTGAAAGGCTTTCTCAGGATTGAAACCTCTACCAATGGCTCTGGCGGCATTTATTACCTGTAGGCTTTTCAATGCATCATTTTCATTCGGCGAAGATATCTCAACCACGCCTTCTCCCGAATCAATATTCAGAACACAACCGCTGAGTTCTTCCAGTTTTCTTTTTGTCTTACCCTTGGGTCCGATTACGGCTCCCATTCTGGAAAGAGGAACTCTGATAAACTTCATTAATCAAATACCTCTTTTTCTAATTCCCTAATCTGTTTTTTCCAATAACGATACATGTTTTTCATGTCCCTTTTATGTAATTCGTCATACATTGGATGTCCTTTTGGAACAGCCTGTCCGACATCAATAATATATGGTTTTTCTCTGACATTCAGTATGTTATATTCACTCAGATCACCATGACTTAAATTTTTGGAACGGTAGGCCTTGATGGATTCAATCAATTGATCCAGAAAATCCATTGGGTCTTGTGGCGGCAATTCCCTTACAGGAGGATAAGGCCGATATCGCCACCCCATATATTGCATTACAACTATGTTCTTGTAAACATGAAAGGGTTGCGGTACTTCCGCACCGGCGGCTTTCATAGCATACAGGTTCTTGTATTCTTTCTGAGCCCATGTGAACACCCTATCGCGAGGGCTATTGCCGATGTTTCTGAATCGGGGATCTCCTTCAATATACGGGTTGAGTTTACGAAAGGTGGCAGTGTTCAAACGATATATCTTTACGGCTCTGTTCCTGCCATCAAAGGTTTTTGCCCGGAATAGGTTAGCCTCTTTCCCCGTAGCAATCATATTCTCGATTGTACCAAAAACACCACGGTTGAATAACTGCTGGATGTTTCTTAAGGTAGTTTCATCAAAGACATCGTCTACTGTTTTTTGCCATTCCTTGCCCCTATTCGATTTCTTTAGTTTGCTTAGAGCCCAATCGATGTCTTGAATCTTATTTTGCATTATCAGTAAATATCTAGTATCTCAGGTATCTTACCCCGGCGTTTTAAATTGGCAGTTTGGGTTGGAGTATATCGAAATTTAACATCAGCTTTGCTGTCTTGGAAAGACCAGGGTACCACGATTAACAGATCGTTCTCCCTTACCCACATTCTTCTTCTCAGTTTTCCAGGAATTCGGCCCATTCGGCGTATTCCATCTTCACAAATAACCTGGAGTCTTGACCCACCTTGAAAGGTCTCTGCTACAGCGAACATTTCTCCTTTTGGTTTGTATGGTAGACTGACTCTCAGAGTCACTTCTCCCACATTACCCTGTTTCTTTTTGGGTTTTACTTTTTTAGCATTGGGTTTTACTTCTTCAGCCTTGGGTTTTACTTCTTCAGCCTTTTCTTTAGTTTCAGATTCTTCAGCCGATTTTTTCTGAATATCTGGCGATTGTTCATCTTCAGAAGAAGTCACAACGGCGTTCAAATGAGTTCCCATATAAGATTGCCGCCCGAGAGCTTTAGGACACCTCTCCATCTTAAGTTCTAGTGGGTAACAACCAAACACCATTGTTCAAGCACCATTTGCAACTCGGGGCCAAGATGGCTGATTTTGCTGGTTGGGAAATGCCTATACTGTATAATGGAATCATTGCTGAGCATAAGGCAGTGAGAGAACGTGTCGGCATCTTTGACGTGTCCCACATGGGCCAGATATTTATCACTGGACCCGACACAGTGGCATTTCTTTCATACGTTACAACTTGGGATATGAAACGTCAGAAAGATAGTGATTGTAGATACTGCCATATTCTGGACAATGATGGAAGAATAATTGATGATATTATAGCCTATACCTTCACGTCAGAAGAATATATGGTCATACCCAATGCAGCAACGATTGACACAATCCTCTCATGGTTGCTTGAAAATTCTGGAGACTTTGATGTCCATATCAAGAACTTATCTAATGACTACTTTTGTATAGCTCTGCAGGGGCCGGAAGCACCTAGGTTGTTAGGTCAACATCTTAACACCTCAGTCAAGCCATTTCGATTGGCAAGAGAGAGAAATACGATTGTTAGTGGTACCGGCTATACTGGAGAGGAAGGATGTGAAATAATCGGACCATCTGAAGAGGTGAAAGGACATTGGGAGTCCTTGGTCGACATGGGAGCCGAACCGGTAGGTCTGGGCGCTAGAGACACACTGCGTCTAGAGAAAGGATATTTATTATCTGGTCAAGATTTTGATGGAACTCAAACAACTTTGGAAACCAATTATTCATGGGTTATAGACTGGGATCACGAGTTTATTGGGAAGCCGGCCTTGATTTCCCAAAAAAACAGAACTTACGCTAAATTGAAGGGAATAATGCTTGATGAGCGCGGTGTCTTGAGACCCGGTCTTCCAGTCTTTTACAATGGTAACGAGATATCCAGTTTGACGAGCGGTTCCATGTCCCCCACAATCCGGAAAGGAATAGGGTTGGCCTATCTTAACCTTCCGATTAATTCAAGGGTAACCGTAGAGGTACGCGGTAATCACTTAAATGGTCACGTAGTGCGGCTGCCATTCTTATGAGCTTAGTTCCAGATAACCTGAATTATACCGAGGAGCATGAGTGGCTCAAATTTGGGAAAAAAGACGGTCTAGCAAGAGTTGGGATTACAGATTATGCTCAGGATTCATTGTCTGATGTTGTGTTTGTTGAATTACCAGAAGTTGGAGACCAATTTACCAGGGGTGATATTATGGCGGTCGCTGAATCCGTTAAAGCTGCCAGTGACATCTATGCCCCTATCTCAGGAAAAATAGTATCAATTAATGAAAAGTTGGAGGAGTCTCCGGAATTGGTAAATGAATCACCTTATGAATTCGGCTGGATGGTTTTAATTGAACCTGAAGGCGAAGTCAATGGTTTACTGGATGCCGCATCTTATAGAGAATCAATAGATTGATCAAGCATCTGAAAGTTCCAGATAGTGAAGCTCAGGAATCCAAGGAATTCTTGGAATCCATTGATGCCTTGAACAGCGATTTCTTGCCAATAAAAAAAGAGGGCTTTGTGCTATGGCCGCTTAATTTTGCGGTTGAAGGAGAGATAGTTGAATGCCAAGGTTTAGTCACTAACCGTTCTTCAAGAGATTACAGAAACAGATTGTCCCCTGAGATCAGGAAGCTTGCACCCAGGGCTTTTGATATATTCGGAGATATAGCGATTATACGTTTACCTGATGAACTAAGTGAATCTTCGGATCCTATTGCTCAGGCCCTTCTGGATAGCAATCCGAATATCTCCAAGGTCGCTCTGGACTTGGGGGTTGGAGGTCAGTATAGGCTTCGAAAACTGGAGTTGATTGGTGGTGAACCTGGTTTTGTTTCAGTTCACAAGGAGAACGGCCTGACGTTCAAATTGGATATATCTAAGGTCTATTTCTCTCCACGATTAGCTATGGAAAGGCAGCGTATCTCCAAATTGGTTGATTCCGGTGAAAAAATATTGGATGCCTTTGCGGGAGCAGCACCGTTCTCAGTGACTCTGGCCAGAAGAGGGTGCAGGGTTACGGCAGTCGACGCCAATCCAGAATCCGAGAAGTGGGCACATGACAATTTTCATCTTAATCATATCCCTGTATCAGATTACGATTTCATTTGCTCCAGGATAGAGGACACAGTAGCTGATCTGGACAAATACGATAGAATAATAATGAATAACCCTACCAAATCACTTTCTTATGTTAATCTCCTAAGTCCTTTGGTGAGGTCTGGAGGTTATATTCATCTCTACTGTATGGCCCCCAAAGATGGCAGTCTGGATGTCATGGAGAATTTTGGTTCAGAGTTTGAATGTACGAGAACACGGGAGGTCCATCCATACTCACCATCTACTTCTCTCATGGTTTTTGATATAAAGAAAGTGATTTCCAATGTCCAAAGCGGAAACCAGTAAGTTTTTATATGAGTTATTGGAAAACGGGATTTATTTTATTAAGGCCTTGTCAATGACGGTAGACTGTTTCTATTTCGATAGTACGGTATTAGGACAAAACGAGAAGGTGTGCAAAAATGAATGCAAACGTATCAAAGTCAGACTCCCTATACGGGAAAATGACAGCAATCTTTGTTGTAGCCCTGTTGGCTTTCAGTGGTTTTTCACTGTTGGCATCAGCAGGCTCCAATGATGAGCAAGAGAGCGAGATCACTTCGGGTATTACCCTTGGTGAAGCTTTAGTTTCCGACAATGGTGTAGAGGCTTTAAGTGAGCTAAATATGGCCTACCCAGGTCAGGAAATACCCATAGCATCGACTATGGCAGATGGTGCTTTCGCACCAGCTAAACAAGACTCTGGCGACGCCAAGGTCTTATTGGTCGATGATGACGGAGAAAATTGGATGTCCGGACCATGGCTTGAAGCATCCCACATCGCGACCGCCTTGAATGATGGTGGTTATTCATACGATGTTTACCGCGTCGGAAGATGGGGCGGGACCAACAAGGAGCTTCCAAGTGGGGACACCGGTCTTTCAATGGTTGATGATTATGAAGTGATTATCTGGTATTCCGGATGGAATACCCAGATTATGTCCAGCTCTGAGCTGGCGGTCTTACAAAACTATCTCGATGGGAACTGTGGTGGTGGAGACAGTTTCTGTACAAGCAACAGAAACATGTTTGTTTCGACCCAGATGAGTGACTGGTTTGATTCATGTTGTGGAAGTTTCCAGAACAATTACATGCATTCGGATACAACCTATTCCTCATACATTGTTGTAGGTGGGACTTCGAACCCAATGAAGGGCGTATCTGGTTCTATTTTTGAGGGTAAGGAATATTCAACGGATACCGGCGGTGTACACTATCTGGACAGGCCCTGTGGAAACAAGGCTAACGATAATACAGCCACTGGTGCTTTCTGGATGGACGCTCGTAAGGGTTCAGCTGATGGTTTTGACAAACATGCAGTTCAGTTTCCAGTAGACGGCTATATAGGTCCACAGACCCACAAGGCATTCATGTTTGCTGATGAGATTGGCGTGTTCGACAAGAGATCGGACAGGGCTGATTTCTTTGCAACCGTCCTTTCGTGGATGGAAGTAACAAAGGAGCAGACCCAGAACGTGGATATTGGAATTGGGGGAGTAGATATACCAAACCATGTCCAATACTGGAGATCCGTGGAATCTATGGTTCCAGTCGATCTTAGAATAACGGTTACCAATTATGGTATGCTACCGCAGGCCAGTACTGCAGTTCACCTTAAGTTGAAGAACGAGTTTGGTCAGGTTCTGTTTGATAGTACCTTTGACACAAGGGCTTTCCCTGAAGGTCATCCAATGCACGTCTCGGATTCAATTCAAAGTGGTGACAGTGTAGTCTTTACTTTCAACAAGGAGAATGACCGCTTGCAGCGTATATATGATGGTGTTGATGAGAACAAAGCCCGTCATGTTATTTTCACAAGTGCGGGAATGGATAGAATAGCAGTGGAAGTTATGCACACTGGAGACCAGGGGGCAGCCAACAACTATGTCCAAGCAGATGTAGGTGTAGGTATGTGGATTGAGAATGGTGAGCAACCTGAGGACGAAATTGGTCCATCAATCACATTTGGTGACAGTGATGTTAATGGAGCAAACAGTCTCGATCACATCAACTTCCATCGAATATCTAGTTATGATACAGACGCAGATGGCTGCGGCTGGGCAGTAGATGCTGATACTTGTCTTGCGGACGGAGGTTCACTGAACAAGACCGTCGGTACGGTCTATCACGAAGGTAAGTCTTCATTGGGAATGTCCAACAAGAATGGTTGGTACAAGAGCAACAGCGATGGAAGCTGTACCTGGGGTAGTAATTCACTATCAGATACTGGATGTCCAAAGTTCACAATGGAACCCAATCAGGATGACTGGTTTGTTTCCCCACCTCTTGACCTGAGTGCTATGGAAGAGGTTGTAGTTGGTATGCTTTTCAGTGGATGTATGGAGTCTGGTGACATGTTTGTTATGCAGATCTCCAAGGATGGGGTCTCATGGACCAACTTGATTACTTACTCTGGATTCTGTCCAGGTGAGGGTGCATGGTATCTTTGGGGTGGTTCTAATGCCAAATACCAAGGATATACGCTCACAGCTGACTGGTTTGGTTCTGATGATACTTCTCAAGTTTACTGGAGAGTTATGGCAGACGCTGATAATGACCAGGTCACAGAAAACACCCAACGACCATTCAATGGTTGGTGGATAGATGAGATTGTTTTCCGTGGAACAGAAAGGATAACTCGTGATGTTGCCGTTGGTGATGTTACTGTCGATAATGACTTTATCGTCAAGAACAATGGCGGTAACAGTCTATGGAGAGAGATCAACGCTACGGTCATAAATGCTGGTGAAGCAGCATGGACAGATTTACCCGTCAAGTTCTCTGTAACTAATTTGCAGGGTGAGGACGAGTCTGGAAACTTGGATGAGACCGAGCCCACGATTGCAAACCTTGCTGGAGACTCACGCTATGGTGATGTTACACCTGGAGAAGGTAATGAGGACCAGACAGAGTTGTTCGCAGTATTCCAGTGCATGGGTGCCAATACATATTACGCTACGGTGGAGGTGTTAGTGCCGGCTGGTAAGGACTACTTCCCGTGGAATAATTCCATGACGGTGTCATTCCGTGTGTTTGATACTTTCTTCTTCGATGACATAGATAGTGATAGGGATCCTTATTCCTATACTACTGTGGACAGGCTGTCTACTACCCAGAATAGTTGGGTGGAACGAGACATAGATAATGATGCCTATTCAGGGCAGTATGTCTGGCAATATGCTAAGGAAAGTGGATATAGTCAATCCAATCCGAGCACAGGTGGTGGTTCTGACGATAGTCTGATTACCCAGGATACCTTTGATCGTGACGGAAATGGTGACAGATTCCAGACTGATGTCAATGTAGACCTCAGAGCTGCTTTCAAACCAATTCTATCATTTGCTATCAAATGGAACTTGGCATCAGGAGACAGACTTGATGTAAGAGCAGCCACTGATTTCGACAGTGACCAGAAGCTTTCTTCTGGAACATGGACAGTCATAAAGACCTATGAAGGAGATTGTGGTTGTGCATGGTCCAGCTCTGATAAAGGGCAATGGGTCGTTGAAGAACTAAGTATGGACGCTTTTGAGGGCTATCAGACCTGGATTGACTTCAGAGTGGTGACTTCGAATGGCGGAGGCAAGGGAGTTATGATAGATGACCTGTTAGTCATTGGTAATGAATATCGTAACAACCTAGATATCACAGATGTCTCAACTGATCGCTATGCAGCTTCTGGTGGAGAGCACGATTTGTCGGTTACAGTTAAGGGAATAGGTTTAGAGCCTCAGACGAGTGTGACGGTTACAGCTGTCATGACAGACTCCAATGGTCTGCGTGTATGGCCTGCTGACCATTCCTTCAACTACTTCACACTTCCAATTGCTCTTGAAAAGGGTGAAACCTTTACCATTGATCCAACTACCGGCGGTAGTGACTGGACTTGGGGTTCCGGCCTTTCGCCTGGAATTTACCAGATGAGAGTCACGGCTTGGAGAGATGATGAACAACAGGTTCATGATGAGAACCCAGCCAATAACATCAAGACAGTTACAATTGTACTTGGTGCCGCACTTCTGACTGGTGATGAATGGACAACGGGTAGTGGCTGGAGTGAAGGTTCCTATGTCTGGGACGGAGAAAATGATGGGTCCTTAACATCAGATTCCTTCGATGTCTGGAACAGCAGACCTTTCCTAGTTGTAGAAGCCGAGTATGATCTAACAGCTGCTCATGTGAAAGCTCAGGTTAGGGCTGGTTCGAGTGGTGCCTGGTATGATATAAAGTGGAGAGATACAGATCAGCAATCAACTTTGTACTCCATACCCGGAGCAAACTACACCCAGTTGCCAGACCGTTGGACTGGTAGCAGCAGTTTCGATAACGCAACCAAGCAGACTTTCTTTGCTGATTTGGGAAGCGTAGAGCAGTTGAGTGATGGTTCAGGTAATCTACAGGACCAATACGTCCGTAATTCCATGCAGATTCGTCTGACTGGAACTAACACAGGTGCTGGTGATGGTGGAACTTTCACCGCATATTATCCATCCGTCTTTGGTTTGGATGACTACTCAGTAGATGTCAAGGAGATATCACCAACTACTCAGAATGGTGAACCATCTTCATCAACTGGTGATTCGGTAACTCGAACTTACACGGTTAAGGTGAACAATTATGGAGCCGCTTCGGACGCTGCAGTAGTCGACTTTGTTGTAACAGTCCCTGATAATTCCTTTGTCACTTTAGATGATGGAACTAATGCTATAATGGATTCAATCCTTCAGCAGGGTCAAAACAGTGTTGTGGCTATCAAGCCAATAAGTGGTTCATGGGGTGGAGGTCGTGATGACACCAGTGGTGGTGATCAAACAGCCTACATCAATGAGGGTGGTCTCATAACCTGGCCCAGTGGAACGACAGAATACTCTTCCACGACAGGCTGGAGGATAAACAACCCAACCAAGTCCAATTGGGACAGTGTTGCTGGCAAGCCCAGTGAACCAACCGCTTCGAGCCTTGTTGCTCCCGGTTCGGTAAGTACGGTTTCAGTAGATGTTACCGTTGGTTTTGCGGCTTGGGCTCCACCTGGAACCTATAGTATTCAGGCCGATGCACGTTCTTGGTCTGACTATGACAACACTTTCACTAGTGGTGATTCAGATGGTCAAGCAACTATGATCATAGCCAAACCAGACCTTTCAATTGGAAGTGATGTAAGATACATTTCCCATGCTACAGGATGGGGTGAATCTGGTGTCGGATGGGAAAAGAAGACCGGAGAAGAGGATCCATACTTCAGTTTCATGTTTGAAGTAATGAACTCTGGCACTGAGACAGTTGGAACCTTCAAGGTTGGACTATTGGACTTTGAGAGTAATCCTCTGGGTGTTCAAGTGGCAATTTACTGGACCAGTAGTGGTTGGGCTATAGATGAGACCAGGACTACAGCTGAAGGCGCTGAGATCGTCGTAGAGGGCAACAAGAAGTTTGTTTCCTTCAAGGCTACTGCAGCGCAGTTAGGTATGTCTGCAGGTCCCGGAGAAGCTAACAGTGGTGCATACACCTTCTATCTGGCTGTAGATACGGAAGATTCGGTTGCTGAGTCCAACGAGAACAATAACCGTGTTCCAATCACTATAACCGCTGTGAAGGAAGTAAACACAGTACCATCTTTCTCATTGTCGCTAATGAGCATGACCTTGAGTGGCTTATTGGCTGCTGTAGGTATTGCCCTCAGACAGAGAGAAGAAGAGTAAGCACTCGGATTCACAAAACCTGAGTCGCAAAGGGGCCTCTGGCCCCTCCTTGTACTTCAGCACGCGTTGGTTCAGCTATTGCTTTAGCCTGAGCTTGCTTGGTGATAGTTGTGGTGCTGCAAGCCTCATTCCCATGGCCTTGAATGCGACTTACAGCGAAGGTGTGATAACAATCAGTTGATCATCTGAACAGAATCGCCCAGAGAGGATAGACTTTTTTCAATATCTTCTAATTCAGATTCACTTTCAGGAATGGAGGCAACTAGCATAACTACTTTCACACTGGAACCCATGGAATCATCGGTTCGCAGTCCCCAGATCAGATTAACATCATCGGAAAGTTCGTATTCTAGAGCTGAGACAACTTCAGAACAACTGTTCAACGTAAGTTCATTGCCTGTGGCAATGTGCAGCAAGACAGCCTCTGCACCCTTGTAATCAGAGCCTATGAGTGGACTTAGGATGGGATTACACAGAACCGCATCAAGGACATCACCAGGTTCAGAACTCTCGGATTCACCATAGAGGACTTTTGCATTGCCTCCGGTTTCTATAATTTTTCTTAGATCGGCAAAGTCCACATTAATGGTTGATGGTTCGGTCACTACTTCTGATAAGGACTGTACGGTTTCAGTTATCAGATCATCCATAACTGCGAACGCTTGCCCCATAGGGTACTTACCTTTTGTAACATCATTAAGTTTTTCATTATCTAACTCTATAACACAATGACAGTTGTTTTTTAGTTCCAGTAATCCTCTGACTGCACATTTTCGTCTATTGATTCCTTCAGTGCTAAAAGGCAAGACTGCAACACCAATTACCAAGGCCTCGGTATCCCTTGCATATTGCGCAACTACAGGAGCAGCTCCGGTACCTGTCCCTCCACCCATGCCGGCAATTACGAACACCATATCAGCTCCATCTACCATAGTTCTCAGGATTTCTTCATCTTCCACTGCACATCTTCTTCCTAAATGCGGATCACCTCCAGCTCCTCTTCCTTGTGTTATTTTTGCTCCTAGGACTGTTTTGAAATCAGCCTGAGAATTATCTAGGTGCATGGCGTCTGTGTTAAGTGCAAAAGTTTTTACACCCTTTATCTTGCGAGAGTACAAACGGCTCAAGGTATTGTTACCAGCACCACCTACACCTACTATTTTTATTCTTGGAGGGGCAATAAATTCCATCAGGTCACTACTGTCAAAACTCTCCAGACGATCCATCATGGAGTTCTAGTCACTCCCATAGTCCGAAAAGATCATTTTTCTTCTATTGGTCATGGTTCCAACCTCATTACTGAGGAACTGGTACTCTTTTTCATCTTTCAATTTAGCCATAGCATACTTTTCGATAGCTTCAGAAACGAGATGATCTATGCTTCCAAATCCCTTCCCCTTAAGATCATGAAGTTTGTCCCTGACCAGTCCAGGTATGGTTATGGGTATTGCCCCTTCAGTTGAAGAGGCAGTGTTACGATCTAGATATTCATCTAGAGCATTTTGAAGTATTTGATTATAAGATTTAATCTTTACAGCATTGTCCTCATCGGTCGCCCAATATTCCAGTCTAGCTGCCCTTTCAGGGTCCAAACGGACAGTTAATCGATTTGTAGTTAGAGGTCCTAAGGGGGCCATGTTATTCCCAAACAAGAGAAAGCAGTATATAAACTTAACGCTTTTTGACACATATAATGTGCCATTAATTTTATTATTAGGTATAAATAAATTATCTTATGGTGTCAAATTTGCGTCATACTTTTGGTAGCCTCTAATCAATATAAAGTACTATGTATACTTGAGTGTGCCTTGTAAATCGTGCGAACTTGAGCCTGTGATAAGTCGTCGCTATTCTGGAGAAATACTATGCAGAAAATGTTTTTTCAGATCCTTTGAGAAGAATGTCGATAGGGAATTGCGTAATCAGATCAATCGCCTTAGTTCTAGTTCTGAGTTGAAGATAAACCGAATTGGAGTTGGACTTTCTGGTGGAAAGGATTCAACAGTATCTCTACACATTTTGAATATGTACTCTAGGAATAGGGGGATTGACCTTATCGCTCTTTGTGTAGATGAGGGTATTGAGGATTATCGTTCGGAATCATTGAAGTATGCTAAGAAACAATGTTCTGACCTAGACGTGGAAATAAGAATTTCTTCTTACAAGGATTTGATAGGAATGACATTGGATGAGCTTTTGCGGAAGGCCCCTCCCGTTGCTTCCCCCTGTTCACCATGTGGTGTCTTAAGACGTAGATCATTGAATAATATGGCCAAGAGTGCGAATGTAGATTGTATGGTTTTAGGACACAATCTTGATGATTTCTCTCAAACAGTTCTGATGAACCATTCTAGAGGTGATGTTTCTCGTCTTGTCAGGATGGCACCACACAGACATGTTCAATCAGGTTTTGTTCCCAGACTGTTACCACTTCGGCGTTTACCGGAACAGGAAGTTTATCTTTATGCATTCTTAAAAGGTATGAATTTCCATGATGGAGATTGCCCATATGCAGGCAAAGCCCAAAGGAACCTTTTCCGTAAGATACTGCTTGAACTAGAGAATAAACAACCTGGTACCCGTCATTCTCTTCTTAATGGTATGGAGAAGATAAGAGAGAATTCTCCAGCTCCTTCTGAATTATCCTCATGTCCTTCATGTGGGGAACCATCAGGAGGAAATGGACCCTGTGTATTCTGCCGTGAATTTGGAAGCTTTGCAGTCTAGTCTAAAAGGTCTGTCAATCTATACTAACCACTAAAATTTGAAATATTAGATCTTCACCAGCTAGTGCATTTGTTCCAGTTTCCCCATATGCGTCTTTAGCTGGTATTCTAACGGTCAGGGACTGCCCCTCATACATGCCAACTATTTTTGTATCGAAACCAACTATCAATCCTCTATTTCCTTCACATTCTTCTGGAACTGGGTCAGGGGGAGAAGGACAACCAATATTATTTGCACTAAGTGTGTCAATGTGCCTATTACCATCCGTTACGGGTTGTTCACCCAATTGGCTATAATGTTTTGAGATTTTATATGAATCCCAAACACTTTCCATACTTGCATCAAAAAGTCTAGCGTTACTGGCTAATATTCCAGCATAATGCAGGCTTACTGAGTTACCAGTAGATGTCTGGTTGCTAAATTTATAATCAGTATTTACATTCAATCTTATATTGGCTGTCTGACTAGCATCCCCTCTTGATATAATTTGCATATGAGCATACAATAGTCCAGTGGCCGAAGCTGATGTTTTCACATTGATTATAATCGGTTTCATTTTGTCTTTACCCACGATTATTGATTCGTATCCTTCTTCAATAGTTATTACAAATCCACCATCATTGGATTTTACACCAATATCAAACGTATCGGTTATGGACCCCGTATTCTCTACTATTAATACAAAGTCAGTGTCATATCCCGGTTCCGTGTTATGATTATTAGTCAGGAGCTTGGCATCTACTCCATATTCCACAACGGGTGTCTCTTCTACCATCGATGTGAAGTACAATGCACTACCAATCAACAGAATAACAAGAAACAATGCGATGAGAGCTGGTCTGGTGTCTGGTCTAGCCGCTTTGACCCCCTCTTCACGATATGTAGGAATGGCAGCTTTCGGGTTGCCTTTTTTCCTCTTGACTCTCCTCGCCATATCTTTGCTACTTGGATGCTTTACAAAAAGATGACGTTCTAATTTCTATGCTTGGAACGGAACAAGAAAGCCTTCAAAGTGTATTTCCATATATCTGGATTTTCTCTCATTCTTCGAAGGGAATAAGCATACCATTCAGGACCATATGGAATGTAGTATCTTACTTTGTGTCCCTTGTCTCTCAGTCTCTCCAGAGTTTTGTCTATAGGTACTCCCGACAGGGCTTGAAACTCATATTTATCTTTGGAATATCCAAGCTCTTCGACGAGTGCTTCTATTTCATTTATCAGCCATTCATCGTGTGTGGCAAATCCTGTATAGACTTCATTTTTAATCATTACTCTGGCAGCGTCTAGATAGTTGTCTCGAACTTCCTGATAACCTTGGTATGCAATTTCTGAGCTCTCCTTGTATGCTCCCTTACATAGTCTAAGATTAGTATCGTGTGAGCGATCCTCCTGTACTATTGATCCAATATCATCCACCGTCCTTCTCATGTAAGCTTGGAGCACAGTTCCACATTTTGGGTAGTAGTCTTTTGCTTTCATACACATGTTGATTGTCGCTTGTGTTACACTAGAATCCTCCATGTCCAGTCTCACAAAATTATCGTATTCTCGGGCCTTGTCCAAAACAACGCTTAGATTATCCCAGCAAAGTTCCTCATTGATTCTAAGACCCAGTGCAGTGAGTTTGAGCGATACATTACAATCTATTCCAAAATTCGTGATTCCTTCGAATAGTTCGCAGTAAGAGTCCCTTACTTTGTTTGTTTCGGTTCTGTTATGGACTTCTTCACCTAATAAGTCTAAGGTGGCTGAGAAACCTTTGGAGTTAACCAATTTTGATAGCTTTAGACCATCCTCTAATTTATCTCCAGCAACATAAACTGAGGCAATTCTTCCAATAATAAACTTTGGCATCCAGGGTGCAGTTCTGACAATAATACCGTTTAGAATGCCCATTGAATCACATGCAAAACCGTGTTTATTATATAACATCCGTGGTCGATTTATACAGGCCTGTCTAGCCCCGATTATGAATCCGGCTTCAGTTATTTGCCGTGGAGGAAATCTGGAAGTGCCCAATAATCCCATAATTCCAGTAATTATAGGGGATGGCATAGGTCAGGATGTTAGTCCAGTAGCAATCAAGGTGTTGGATGCTGCCGTCCGGAAGGCTTATGGTAATGATAGAAAGATTTCCTGGAAACAGATCCTGGCTGGGGAAGAGGCGTTCAAACAGACAGGTGAATGGTTGCCTGACGAGACGTTAAATTCCATCAGGGAGCACTTGGTTTCGATAAAGGGCCCATTGACAACCCCGGTTGGTGGTGGTTTTAGGAGTCTTAATGTTACATTAAGGCAGCGTTTGGATTTGTTCGCATGTGTCCGTCCGATTCGCTGGTTCAAAGGTGTCCCAAGTCCTGTTAAGGAACCGGCTAAAGTGGATATGATAATATTCAGGGAGAATACAGAAGACATCTATGCAGGTGTCGAGTGGAAAGCTAACAGTGATGAAGTCAAGAAAGTAATTGAATTTCTTAAAAACGAGATGGGTGTTTCTAAGATCCGTTTTCCAGATACAAGTGCGATAGGTATCAAACCCGTTTCTAGTGAGGGTACCAAGAGACTTGTTCGTGCGGCCATTAGATATTCCATTTCAAATTCCAAGAAATCTGTGACTTTGGTTCATAAGGGGAATATAATGAAGTTCACCGAGGGTGGATTCCGAGATTGGGGATACGAACTTGTACGTGAAGAATTTGGAGCTCAGCCTATTGACGGCGGTCCATGGCACAGCTTCAAGAATCCTGAGAATGGAGATCAGATAATAATCAAGGATGTGATTGCTGATGCAATGCTACAGCAACTCCTCACCCGCCCTTCTGAGTATGATGTTATTGCTACCCTGAATCTGAATGGGGATTATATTTCGGATGCCCTTGCAGCCCAGGTTGGTGGAATCGGCATCGCTCCCGGTGCGAACATAAATTATGATACAGGACACGCATTGTTTGAGGCAACACATGGTACTGCACCCAAATATGCAGGTCAGGACAAGGTCAATCCCGGGTCAGTGATTCTATCAGGTGAGATGATGCTTCGCTATATGGGATGGACAGAGGCTGCAGATCTTATTGTAGAAGGAATGCAGAAGACTATAGGGGCTAAGACCGTCACTTATGACTTTGAGAGGCTAATGGATGGTGCTAAATTGCTAAAATGTAGTGAATTTGGTGATGCCATCATAGATAATCTGTGAATCTTCAGGATATACCTACAATTGCTACAGCAGAAGAACTTGTAGATAGAGCCCTGAGAAGAGCCTCAAAGGTTGAAGAAAGCGTCAGAAATGCAGATTACCGGGCAAGATTAACAGCAGTAAGGAAGATACATTCGGTTGCTGATAATATTGCAAATCCGTTGCATTCTTATGTTAAAGCCTTTCCTTCATTTGATAACATCCATTCTTTTGATAGATCAATTATAGATTTGACAGTAGGTGTGGATAAACTGAGAAAGGCTTTGGGAGGGGTTGATTGGGCTCGTAAAGAAGTTTTGATGATTGCAACAAAGTATGTTCCTAAGGCTCGAGCCAGAAAAAGTGCTGATAATACAATGAAGATTATGAGTGAAGCTTATGCTAAAATGACAAATGTTGTAAGGCAAGTAGAGAAAAACCTCAATTTTCTGATTTCAGCTCGTTCTATATTCCGTAACCTTCCTAATGTAGACACTGAAAAGCCATTGGCAGTATTTGCAGGAGCTCCAAATGTTGGCAAATCCAGCCTGATTAGAGCCGTTTCTTCTGGAAAACCAGAAGTTAAAAGTTATCCTTTTACTACAAAAGGTGTTTCTTTAGGGCACATAAAGGCCAAGTATGATGTAATTCAGGTTATGGATACTCCCGGATTATTAGATAGGCCAGATTCAGATCGCAATGATATGGAAAAGCAGGGTATAGCAGCACTCGATCATTTGGAGCCAATAATAGTTTTCCTTACTGATTTGTCTGGAACTTCAGGTTATTCTATTGAGATACAGAAAGCCCTGCATGATGAATTGAAAACTCGTTATTCTAAATATAATTGGTTAGATGTATATAGTAAATCTGATTTAGAACCCGAATTCTCGTTGGACTACCCAAATTCTATTTCTGTCTCGGTTATGGATTCTACAGGTATTGAGGATTTAGAGTCAGAATTAGTTAGAATTTGCAAACAGTAATTATTCTTTAACTTGCATATTGTGAGTATTACCCACTATCTGTTGTGTATAAGTTGACATCAATTCAATAACGGCCTTGTTTCTGAATTCTTCAAGATTCATACATCCGGTATTACTCAATGCAGCTTTAATTTTCCTTATATCCTGTTTAAGTTTTGGTTTCAATCTTCCCCAATTCTCTACAGTTCCTTCCTCACCTTCAGCAAAGAAAGTTTTTCTTGCAACATGACCGTATCTATCCAAATTTCTAGCTCTTGCAGATCCCTCACCCCAAGTTGCAACATATTTGATATCTGGTTCATGGTTTGTTACTTGCATATTTTCGTCTAATTTCTCTCCTTCAGCCTCAAAAAAATGATTGAAATATCCTCCCATCATTACAACATCTGCTACTGTTAGTGCTATAATCATATCACCTGCAGCTGAAACTCCCCCATCAATTACTAGTGGAACATATTTTCCAGTATCTTTTTGAAAATCAGTTCTAGCTCTTGCAGCATTTAGCAGCGCAGTCATGGGAGCCCTTCCCGTAGCTTTTTCGCGTTGAGTGGTACAAATCGAACCAGAAGACATTCCTATCTTCACTAAATCTGCTCCATTTTCCATTAGATATTTAGCACCGTCATAAGTTATGATATTACCAACACAAATAGGTATAGAATCATTCATTTCCTTGAATTCTTTGATAACCTTCATTGTAAATTCATTAAAAGCATCAGAGGTATCTACTACAATCATATCTGCTCCAGCATCTATGCATGATTTAGCTCGATTCTTCCATCCTTTGTGTGTCGAAATTGCAGCACCCACTGCTATGTTTTCTACATCTTTTCTAAATGCAATTTTTACTAATCTTCCCAATTCATCTAAGACTACCAAATAATTCTTTTCGGTTAATTCACTTTTTGCTTCGTCTAAACTAATATTAGGATTCTTAGAGCATGGTAAATCTTTAGGTTCAATCATTATAGTAGTAACAGATTCACCAGGTGTTGCATTAGCTTCTAAATATTTATCAAAACTGAATAATCCTAGAAATACGTTATTCCTGTCTGCTATAGGAACTTTTGAATGCCCATGCTTCTCAACAAGTCTAACAACTTCATCAATAGTGGCAGTTTCCCTAACAGCAATAGGATCCTCCACAAACCCCATTTCATATCCTTTTATTTTTTCAATAATTTCTACTTGTTCTTTAATGGATAATCTTGCTGGAAGAACACCAATTCCTCCTTCTTTACCTAATGATAAGGCCATTTCATAACCAGTGACTGAAGTCATTGCAGCACTCATAAATGGTAGTCGTAATTTCATGCCTCCTAGGCTACTACCCAGACTTATTTTTTGCAGAGTACAATCTTTAGAAGTAAAATTTGTTAGCAGACTAAATTCGCTGAAAGTTTTGCCTGCTTCTAAAATAACTCTATCTGCCATTTTAAGTCATAACAGATAAGTTTATTAAATTTGCTCAGTTATTCTCGTGGATGGTATATATTTCATTAGTTGTTATAGTAACTCTAACAAATGTAGTACATTTTGGTAGGTCTTTAATCCTTCTTGCACCAACGTAGGAGCAAGCCGATCGTATTCCTCCCAAAATAGATTGAACTGTGATTTCTACAGGACCTCTATATGGAACCTCAACTTCTTTTCCTTCTGGAGCCCTATGTTTTGCAACTTCACCAAAATAAGTTTTCATTGCTTTTGCTGAACTCATTCCATAGAAAGATTTGTATTGCTTTCCATTTTCCTTAGTTTTTAGTTCACCACCAGATTCATCGTGACCTGCAAACATACCTCCCAACATCACAAAATCTGCACCTGCGGCGAAAGCCTTTGCAACATCTCCTGGAGAATTACATCCCCCATCGGACATAACATGCCCTCCAAGGCCGTGGGCAGCATCTGCACACTCTGATATCGCTGAAAGCTGAGGATATCCTACTCCTGCAACTTTCCTTGTGGTACAGACAGAACCGGGCCCAATTCCAACCTTGACTATGTCAGCTCCAGCAAGGATAAGGGCTTCTGACATTTCTCTAGTAGCAATATTACCAGCGATGATGATTTTATCCTTGAATTGTTTGCGAACCTTTCCGACAAATTGCAAGAAGTCTTCCCGATAACCGTTTGCAACATCCAGACAAATGAATTTTAGTCCATTGTCAAGCTTCATTTTTCTCTTTAATAGTTCAAGACTTTCATCGGTGGAACCTGAGGTTATGGCGATGTTATCAGGGTCCATTCCTTTTTCTAGAGCGGATTTAATTTCTTTGACTGAATAGAATTTCTGAAGACATGTAAGCATTTCATTCTTTTGAAGAGCCTTTGCCATTTCAAAAGTTCCAGTAGTATCCATATTAGCGGCAACAACAGGTACTCCTTTCCATTCCATTTTAGTGTGCCTGAATTTAAATTCTCTAATGAGTGTCACATCAGATCTTGACTTCAGAGTACTTCTCTTCGGTCTTATCAGTACATCACGAAAGGTTAGCTTTAGGTCGTCATCTATGCGCATCGTTTGCCCCTATCTCGCCTGCTTGGTCTCTATTAAATGATTTGCTTCTCAGTCTATGTCTTCAGGTTCCATGACCATAACATCTTTCAGGTTCCTATACTTCTCATTATAATCCAATCCATACCCTACTACAAATTCGGGAGGTATCTCAAAACCAACATAGTCTATCTCAAAATCCAATTTGGCTACCGTTTTTTTGTAAAGTATTGAGGCTACAGACACGGATTTTGGTCCAGCCTCTTTGAGTCTGTTGACAAGAAAATTAATGGTAAAACCGGAATCAATAATATCTTCTACAATGATTATATGTCTGTCATCTATATCTGCTGAAATATCCTTCCTAAATTTTATTGTCCCTGTTGATGAATCATCTTCATAACTTCGGATCTTGACAAAATCAACTTCAGTGCTTATGCTTAGCTCTCTAAGAAGATCGGCCATGAATACATAACATCCATTTAAAATTCCAATAAATATAGGTGATTTATTTTTGTAATCCTTGGAGATGGTATCAGCTAATTCCTTTACCCGTTTTTTTATCTCAGATTCTGAAAGTAGTAATTTCATGTCTTAGTATTGCACTAAGGAATGAACGTTATATTGATTTAGTCTTTTTCTCCCATTTAATCCTTCAAGTTCGATTAATAGACTAAGTCCCTTGATATTTCCACCTAATTTTGATACTAGTTTGCATGTAGCCTCAGCGGTACCCCCAGTTGCAAGCAAATCATCCACAATAAGGACGTTTTGCCCTTCTGTAATAGCATCTTCATGTATTTCTAAAGCATCAGTTCCGTATTCTAGCTCATAAGATACGCTCTCCGTTTTCCAAGGCAGCTTTCCTGGTTTTCTGACTGGAACAAAACTGCAATTCAAAACATCTGCGATTGGGGCTCCAAATATGAATCCCCTCGATTCGATGCCGACGACAACATCGATTTCGAGATCCATAAACGGGGCCGCCATTTCCTTCACCGATGCCCGCAGGGTGTCGATGTCCGATAGGACTGGCGTAATATCCTTGAACAATATGCCTTTTTTTGGGAAGTCAGGCACATCTCTTATCCTATCAGCGATACTATCTACACTATCTTTGGATTCCATGACCTAGGTATTTGGTGTGTTCCCCTGAGCCCTTTCAGACTCAGGGGGGAGTTTCATATTTTATCTAAAATATGAAAGACAGTAGCCAATCAAAGGTCGATTGGTCACCAGGTCCGACGTAGAACATCAGCATTAGAACCGCAAGCACATTTACAACTGGGTTCAATTTGTCCATTTTGCCCATTCCTATCTTGATTGCTACGTAAGAGATCAGACCCCATGCGATTCCGTCTGCAATAGAATAGGTGAAAGGCATCAATACCATTGTTATGAATGCAGGAATGGCCAACTCTTTGTCATTCCAGTTGATGTCCGCAGCCTGTTTCATCATCATAGCGCCTACAATTACTAGTGCTGGGGCTACAGCAAATGTAGGTATCTGTGTGAAAAGGCCTGCAAATAAAAGTCCTGACAGCATCAATACACCTACAACTACAGCAACTAATCCGGTTTTACCACCTTCTTCAACACCAGCTCCAGATTCAATGTATGTGGTTGTGGTACTAGTTCCCATCGCAGCTCCAACCATGGTAGCAGCTGCATCAGACATGAATGCTTCATCAGAGTCTTGTAATTCATCATTTTCATCAACAAATCCACCTTGTCTTCCCACAGAGTATAGAGTTCCTGCTGTATCAAATATATCTACAAAGAGGAAGGCAATCATCACTAAGATAAAATCGCCCATATTATCTCCAGACAAGTCCCCAAGTGCGCCGAAAGCAGCGAACATGGATTCTTCAGGCATTTTAGCAACTTCAAACAAGCTACTCGTGTCAAGGTTATCCATTGAACCAACAGCAACAGCTTCAACACCGTTGTATGGATCAGAAGCTCCCATTATCCAGCCACCAATGATAGTTGTACCTAATATTCCATAAATCATGGCTCCTTGAATTCCTCTTGCCATCATGACTGCTATTGCTATAAGACAGATCAGCGCCCATAATTCACCAGACTGATGGGTGAAACTTTCAGTTGTAGCTAAGTTGACTAAAGTAGCAAAATCATCTTGAATCCAGCCCATTTCCCTGAATCCGATAATTGCTAAGAACATTCCAATACCAGCTCCTGTAGCAATCTTCAGATCCTTTGGTATTGCATTGATCATTTCTGTTCTCCATCCTACCTGAGGCAAGGATAGTATCATGAAGATTACACCTTCAACCAGAACGGCCGCAAGAGCAACTTCCCAAGCAATCCCCATACCTAGAACTACTGCAAAAGTAAAGTAAGCATTGAGACCCATTCCAGGAGCCAATGCGAATGGTTTATTCGCCCATAGACCCATAACAACACATCCAACAAAGGCTGCTACAGCCGTTGCAACTAATGCGTCATTAAAGGGAATCCCTGAGATAGAGAGCATGTCAGGGTTAACAAACAAAATGTATGCCATTGTCAGGAACGTTGTAATTCCAGCCCTTATCTCGGTCTCTACCGTGCTTCCAGCTTTTGTGATTCCAAAGGTATCTTCTAGGAAATCTCCCGTTTCTGCCGCTGGGGCAGGCGGGGCATCCATTCCAGAACCTTCGTCACCACCATTTTCCATATAGTCGTCACTCATGGTTTTTACACCTAAAAAATTAGACGAGAGAATCGTTTATTAAGTGTATCGGGTGTTTTCCTTTTTAAAACAGATGTTTTTTTCGTCTATAAATCACGTTTATTACAATCCGTTTGACTAAAAACCCTAATGCGTTTCTCATCGGCGTATTCCTTCCATTTTCTGTAATCTGCTTTTTTCATTCCCTTCCTGTGAAAATACAACCCCTCTGCATCACTTGCTTTAATTGCATCATCAAGAAGAGTTGGTGTTAATGAGGGAAGCCCATAATTTGCGACCATGTGTCCCAAACACATCTCATGTGAAAGCGCAGCTTCCGTGAATCTAGGCGTATAATGCCCTCCTCCAATACCCACTACAGCCACTCCTTCGGCAGGTTCAAGTTCCAACAGTGATACTATCAAAGCTTTAGCAGGTTCTCTCAATTCCCATTGATCCTCTCCGGAACCTATTTCCAAGAACATGGTTGGCTTGTCTATCAAAGGTCCATGATGTGTAGTCTCAAAGCAGACATCGTATCCTGGTAATCTGTTTTTGTATATACTAAGTAATAATCCAGTCATCCATTGAGGTGAGGTTCCAGAGACTCTTTCTTCTTGACCTCCATAGTCGGCTTTACCCCAATTTCCGATTGGATGGACAGTAAGACTCGGTCTTCCGCTTGCGGCCTTGTGACGAGATAAGAAAACGATATTCTCGACATTGATTCCAGTCTCTTCAACCCATTTACGATCTATACCCTCAGCATGGATATGCAATTTTTTTATGGTTATGAGTCTTGTTCCATTTAGACAAAAACTTCCATAATCATTTGAAAGATTCCATATTTTTCCTCCATCAAATTCTCCATCCTCTTCCCATTCTGCCATTTCCAGCAGCCTGTCTCTCAAGTTTATTGAGGCTGTATCTGCCTCCGAAGCTATAATCAGGTTCATAGGCCTTCTACAATTCCAACTTTTACATCACGTTCTTTGGCCACTTTTCTTGCTTTTCTGTACCCTGCATCAACATGACGCATTATTCCAGTCCCTGGATCCGTAGTCAGTACCCTTTCCAATCTTTCTGCCGCCTCATCCGTTCCATCAGCTACGACGACCATTCCTGCATGCAAGGAGTATCCCATACCTACTCCACCCCCATGATGGAAGCTTACCCAACTTGCCCCAGCTGCTGTATTTAGCAGGGCATTCAGGATTGGCCAATCAGCTACTGCATCAGTTCCATCCTTCATTCCCTCAGTTTCACGATTGGGAGAGGCTACTGAACCTGCGTCCAAGTGGTCCCTTCCAATGACGATCGGGGCTTTTACTTTTCCACTTTTGACTAATTCGTTGAAGGCCAAGCCAGCACGAGCCCGTTCTCCATACCCTAACCAGCAGATTCTGGCGGGCAAGCCCTGGAATTGAACTCTTTCTTGAGCCATATTGATCCATCTTGAAAGGCCCTTGTCCTCTGGAAACAGTTCCAGAATAATCTTGTCGGTTTCCGCAATGTCTTTGGGGTCTCCCGATAGTGCCGCCCATCGAAAAGGCCCTTTTCCTTCACAGAAGAGAGGCCTCACATAAGCAGGTACAAAACCTGGAAAGTCAAACGCATTTTCGACGCCAGCTTCCTTTGCTCTGGCCCTGAGATTGTTACCATAGTCAAAAGTGTGGGCACCTTTGTCTTTCAATGCAAGCATAGCTCGTACATGTTTGGCCATGCTGCTGTAGCTTTTTTGGAGATACTTTTCTGGATTTTCTTCACGGAGCCTTCCCGCCTCCTCCAAACTTAATTCTTGGGGAATATAACCAATCAAGGGGTCATGGGCGGAGGTCTGGTCGGTCAATAGGTCAGGAATTATATTCTTTTCAATCATCCGCTCTAGTAAATCCACTATGTTAGCGACAACAGCAATCGATTTTCCTGTTTTTGAATTCTTCCATTTCACTGCCGTATCTATGGCTTGATCGATATTGTCAGAGATTTCATCGCAATATCCCGTTTCAAGCCTTTTCTTTATTCTTTTTGGATCGATTTCAGCAGCAAGGAATGTCCCTCCATTCATAGTAGTTGCCAGAGGTTGTGCACCTCCCATTCCTCCTAATCCGCCAGTCACCACTAATTTCCCTTTCAGGTTTCCATCAAAGTGTTGTCTAGCTGCTTCAGCAAATGTTTCGTAGGTCCCTTGTAAAATTCCCTGAGAGCCAATGTATATCCATGAACCAGCGGTCATTTGGCCAAACATCATTAATCCTTTCTTTTCGAGTTCATCAAAATGCTCCCAGGTGGCCCAATTCCCAACTAGGTTCGAATTTGCCAGAAGAACCCTTGGTGCATTACTGTGCGTTTTGAACACACCGACTGGTTTTCCACTCTGGATTAATAGAGTCTCATCGTTTTCAAGAGCCTTGAGAGATTTAACAATGGCATGATAACATTCTTCATTTCTAGCGGCTTTGCCCCTGCCCCCATAAATTATCAATTCTTCAGGCTTTTCGGCAACATCAGGGTCAAGATTATTCATCAGCATCCTGAGGGCTGCTTCCTGCAACCATCCTTTACAACTAATCTTTGTTCCTCGAGGTGCCCGGATAGTCTCCATGTTCTCTCATATAGTCTGTTTTAAACACATTTGCCCGAATATTTTAATAAAACCCTGTTATTTCGGAAATAGCTGCTCCCGGCGGACCCCCTCCCACCTCCCAACCCGTCGGTTGAGCGGCAACTATTTTTCGTAGGTATTCCTGTGATTAGTTACTTTTGCCAGTAACCATGTTCCACAACCATTTCAAGGGATCATAGTATTCATCGACCACTCTTTCTTTCATCGGGATTATTGCATTATCGGTTATTCCAATATGTTCGGGGCAAGCGTAAGTACAACATTTTGTTATGTTGCAGAGCCCAATTCCGTGATCATCTCGAAGATGTTCTAACCGTTCTCCCTGATCCAGAGGATGCATCTCGAGACCTGCGGTCCTGATCATGAAGCGGGGACCTGCAAATTCATCTTTCATATCATGGGACCTCAGAACATGGCATACGTCCTGGCAAAGAAAACACTCGATACATTTTCTGAATTCTTGAACTCTGTCCACCTCAGCCTGGAACATTATCGGATCTCCAGTTCCTTCGGTGTGCTGATAAGGTGTTATCTGTCTGTTAACTTCATAATTCCAAGAAACATCAGTAACCAGATCCTTGATCAGAGGGAATGTTTTCATGGGTTGGACCGTCAGAGTCTGATCTTCAGGATAATCTGACAATCTGGTCATGCAAGTCAATTTTGGTTCTCCATTAACTTCGGCAGAACAGGAACCACACTTTCCAGCTTTGCAATTCCATCTTATAGCTAGATCCGGAGCTTCG
The DNA here is from genome assembly GCA_002506485.1 of Euryarchaeota archaeon UBA136. Classification (GTDB taxonomy): domain Archaea; phylum Thermoplasmatota; class Poseidoniia; order MGIII; family CG-Epi1; genus CG-Epi1. Next base: position 30,292 of record DAXQ01000090.1, read on the forward strand.
GTAGCTTGGATAAGATGGATTGCGTCCAAGACAACCATTCCGGTTTCGACTTTGATCTCAAACTCATCTAGTCTGAGGTTGTTAGGCTCCCCTCTTTGCAATCTTATTTTCCTTTTCATACAACCTCTTTTAGAACATAGTCATTGAGTTCAGTCGGCATCTTAAGTAGTGGAGATTTAACCACAGACATCCCTCCTGGACCAGGCCGTACAATCATGTTCACTTTACCCAATTCATCATCGTAATCTGGATAATCAAGACGTGTATGGGCCCCCCTACTCTCGGTCCTCTCTAACGCAGCTCTTGAAAGAGCTAGAGAGGTTATAATCATATTGTGTAGATCGAGACAGAGATGCCATCCAGGATTGTATTTCCTTTCTCCCTTAGCGTACATTTCTGGAAGTCTTTTTTCAAGTTTCTCTAATTTGCGTATCCCTTTCTCCAGTTCTTCTCCAGTTCTTACAATGCCAGCATGAGATTCCATTATTTCTTGAAGCTCCTGATGAATTTGGTAAGGATTCTCATCGCCATCTTCAAATGGTTCCAATGTATTCTCTATACTTTTCTTAATTTCTTTTCCATGAGGTGAAACCTTGGAATTCTCCTGCGCATAGTTAGCAGCACATTGTCCCGCGATTTTACCAAAAACCAGAAGATCGGAAAGAGAATTCCCCCCAAGTCTGTTAGCTCCATGCATTCCTGCTGCCGCTTCTCCAGCAGCATATAGTCCAGGAATGGTAGATGCAGCTGTATTGGCCTCGACTTTGATTCCACCCATCATGTAATGGGTTGTTGGACCGACTTCCATTGGTTCTTTGGTTATGTCTAAAGTAGCCAATTCTTTGAATTGGTGATACATCGAGGGCAATTTTCGTCTGATATAGTCAGGTGATTGTCTGGATGCAATATCTAGGAATGCCCCGCCATGAGGTGAGCCTCGCCCCTCCTTTACCTCAGTCATGATGGCTCTTGCTACAACATCTCTGGTAAGCAGTTCAGGGGGCCTCATGGCACCTTCCTCACCCTTAAGCCAAGAATTAGCTTCCTCCTCAGACTTAGCAGTTTCAGCGGCGAAGACATCTGGTATGTAGTTGAACATGAATCGTTCGCCTTCACTGTTAACAAGGATTCCACCATCTCCCCTGACTCCCTCTGTAACAAGTGTACCTTTCACACTAGGTGGCCATACCATTCCAGTTGGATGGAATTGAACAAATTCCATGTCGATTAGATCGGCTCCGGCCAAGTAAGCTAGTGCATGTCCATCTCCAGTGTATTCCCAAGAATTTGATGTTATTCTATAGGCTTTGCCAATTCCACCTGTTGCCAGAATTACAGACCCTGCTTCAAATACAACCAATTTTCCTGAGGAACGGTAATAGGCTAATGCTCCCACAGTTCTGTTGTCGGATTTCAGGATGTCACTGACTGTACATTCCATAAAGACTTCAATGTTTTCCATGTGGACGGCGTAATCTTGCAGGGTCCTGATTATCTCCAGACCTGTACGGTCTCCTACATGAGCTAATCTGGGATATCTATGTCCTCCAAAATTTCGTTGACTGATTTTCCCCTCTTCGGTCCGATCGAAGACTGCCCCCCATCTTTCTAGTTCCCGAACTCTATCCGGAGCCTTTTCAGCATGAATCTTGGCCATCTCCCAATTGGCCAGATTTTTACTTCCTCGAATAGTATCCCTGAAGTGGATTTTCCAATTGTCCCTTTCGTCTACATTACCTAGGGCTGCAGCCACCCCACCCTCAGCCATAACAGTATGGGCCTTTCCAAGTAAGGACTTGGAGACCAATGCAACCTTGGCGCCATATTCTGATGCTGCAATCGCAGCCCTTAATCCAGCTCCACCTGCACCAACGACCAGTACATCGCATTCTATAGTTTCAAAGTCTTCCATTAAATGATTCTCCAATCATCAATAATTCCGCTGGCGCATAAACGGACATAAAAATCAGTAAAACAGACCCAGAAAAGAGAGAACCAGGCCCACTTCATGTGCTGTTTGTTCAAGCAACTAACACAGTCAAATGCTTTCTGTTGGACTTTAGGTTTCCTAACTATCCTGTCAGCATAACCCCCTATCAGATGCCTTAGGGAATGGCAACCGAAGGTATACCCTCCAAGTAGTATGGCGTTTAGTGACAATACGATAGTACCAACTCCAATACCGAAATCACCTTCGAAAGGTCTACCATTGAACCACATGGACAACCAAGCATCATAACTTAGGATGAAAATGAATATTATGGCAAAGTATAGCATGTATCTATGGAGATTCTGTAATATCAAGGGCATGGAATTCTCACCCCAATAACTGTTTCTTGGTTCACCTACTGCACAGGCCGGTGGATCGGCCCAGAATGCCTTGTAGTAACTTCCTCGGTAATAGTAACAAGTAACTCTGAATCCAGCAGGTGCCCACAGAATCAGGAATGCTGGCGACCAGGGTACCGCAAATCCAAGTATTTCTTCTGGCCAGAAGGTCGGTTTCACACCGAACCATGCGTGCTCTGTTTCACCAAATAATTCTGGAGAATATAGTGGCGACAGGTAACTTGCTCCTTCTACATCATAGTAATAATTGGTGCCTTGAAAGGCAGCCCAGGACATGTAAACAACTGCGGTGCCAAGACCCATGAATACAGCCAGAGGTTGTATCCACCAGAGGTCGGTTCTAGCTGTTGGCAATAGTCCTTTATCATCAGGTATAGTACAGGCACGTTCTTTAGTTGCATCTGCATCAATAGGTGGCATTGTCTGACACTAGAAGAGGCGATTTATACAAGTTAGCAGGGTCAACAAACTTATTTTAGGTCGTCCAAATATTAGGCTACAATGAAGGCAAGTATTAGCTTAGTGATTATGCTTTTGAGCCTTTCCTTTATGGGCTGTCTCGAACCCGAGGATAAACGTACGATTATAGACGAATCAGATTTGGAAGTGACTAGGTTAGTCGTATCTGAGGAAGAATTATCTCAATTTCCATATTCATTAGAACCAATCCGTAATTTTTCCGTTGTTAATCCAGCTTCGATGGATATCGCTACAGAACGTTTGTGGGCCGTATATGGGACTGAGGACATAGGAGGAAGTAGTGAGCATAATTATGGAGGTAATTGTTGCGAGCACTACTTGGCCACCGATCAAGATGGTATAATCTATAACTTAGGTGGTGAATGGCCATGGTATAGTACGGATAGAGGCCTGACTTGGAGTGAATGGGTACCTCCGGCAGTCAATACAGATTTAGGATGTGAGGAAGGTCAGTTTGACCCTACTGTTGCCCCTGGACTTGGTGAAGGATCAATTATCCAAGCTCCTAATGGAGATATTATAGCTATGACTTGGTTTCCATATCCTAGCGTAGATGGAGTCGACCAATTTTATGCAATTTTAGGCAAGAAGACAAGTTCCACCGAAATTGAATGGGAATGGTGCTGGAATTCGGCTGACAAAGAACCGTTCTATGATCGTTCTTGGCAAGTACCAGTTGTAGGTCCAATTAATCCGCCTGCTGAATATGTTACTAACAAATGCTCATCTAATTGCCCATGGGCTAGTATGGTAGTCTCAAACTTTTGGAGCTACAACGAGCAAGGCTATCAGATTAGTGTAGACGGTCTGAATTATAGACCTATACAGATTCCAGATAGCAATGCTGGCGGACCCGCAGATTTAGAGTTTGATTTATATTTTGAGGATTTGGGTCCAGAATGGGATTATATGCAACCACACAGGGAGATGCGGGCTTCTCCGATTCCATCAGGAGGTCTATTGTTTCCACGCTGGTACAGTGATGGTAGCAACCTGTTCCTTGATACTAACTTAGAGTGGCACAAACACACACTTCCCGGAGGAAAATTTTTGCCTTCTCGCAATTTAGTCATAGATAGTTCAGGTGCCCTCCATAGCGTATCCTGTAATCAAGCAAGCCCCGGTTCTAAGGGATGTGATGGGACTTTTAATCTAACTCACCAAATTAGCTATGATGGTGGATATAACTGGACAAATTACACTCATAAATGGCCAGGATCTCTATCTGTTTCAGATAATACTTTTGAGTGGGACTTTCAGGCAGATGGGAACCTAGATCTTGCTGTTATCTCTGTTAGGGTCCAGACTGAGAATAATGGTACTGCAAGCGATGCTGATTTGGTGTTCCATATAAGGGATTATAGGGAAAGTATGGAAGCAGATTCCATAACTATGATTGGACTTGGAGATTTGGATGCAACATCAGGTGCAGGGAATGACGTAAGATTTGATTTCTCATCCTTAGCCATCCTACCTGATGGTGGAGTAGTAGTGGCCTATCATGACAGTACGGATCCAAACACCGATCCGATGTTTGCTATAGAATTAGAACTTCCGGAGGATTATTTCTATTTTATTCAGGATTGATTATAGAAAGTATTTCCTTAGCCCGATTTCTTAATGTTACTTCTGAGGTTCCAACGGCCTTAGCTATTTCCAATTGGCTTCTTCTGAATTTATTATTCTTACAGGCTATATACAAAGCTGCACCTAGCAGCGCTGCCGGTGATATTCCTTGTCTATAGTTGCTTTTTTCGACGGCCGTAATTATTTTTTCAGCTTCCTTTTCCACATCACCAGATATAGCTAGTTTATGGGCAAATCGAGGCAAGAAATTTGAAGTAGTAGTAGTATATATCTTCAATTTAAGTTTCCTGGAGATTAATTTATGCAAACGGCTTAATTCATTTCGATTCAGATGTGTCCTTTCTGAGATCTCATCCAGTGTTCTAGGAACGTTTGCCATTCGGCATGCGGTATAGACTGCCGCTGCAGCAACTTTGCTGCTGCTCCTGCCTCTGACTATTCCAGCTTTAGAAGAACTCGAGAATATCTCCAGAGCAGATTCCTTTATGGAATTCGTAACCCTAATCTCATTTGCTATCCTTTCTATTTCTTCAGAGGCCAGAAGTATACTTTTACTCGCTAGATTTCCAGATCTGGTGTTCTCTTGCCACTTTAGTATGGTCTTTGACGTCAGAGTTTGTTCAGGTTGAAATTCTGGCGTCTTAGAGGACTTGTTCTCAGGGCTGTATTTTATCCATTGAGGCCCGGCATCAAAGATTAGGTCACAATTCTTACACGACATTATGCCGTCACCTTCATCCTTGATATTATCACCATCACAATCAGGGCATTTGACACTCATTTTCTGTAGACCTCCCTACCCACTAACCTGGTTATCCGGGTTCCTTTTTGGGCGGCAATGGCAAGATAAGGTTCATTCACTGGTCCAAATATATTGACTACTCTTCCAACAAGTTTACTTTCAGCGTCAAAAACTTTGGTGTTCTTGGGCACTTTTTTATTACTTATCAAGATAGCTAGGTTTCTTGAATCCAGATGAGACACTTTTCCAAGGCAATGCATGTCTTACTTCGTAAAAACTACTATATAAAGTTTATGATTTATGGTAAATGGCCTTATTATAGAATTTCTTCCAGAGTATTCCCTAGTTTGGATGGATTCTCCGCAACATGTATTCCGGCCCTTTTCATGGCGTTCATTTTTTCTTTTGCGGTTCCTTTTCCACCCGAGATGATTGCTCCGGCATGCCCCATTCTTTTTCCTGGAGGTGCAGTCCTTCCAGCTATAAATCCAACTATTGGTTTTGATACATAATCCTTGGCGTACTGTGAAGCGGTTTCTTCTGCAGTACCTCCAATTTCTCCAATCATTATGATTGATTTTGTATCTCCATCATTTTCGAAGGCTTCAAGGCAATCCATGAAATTGGTTCCATTTACTGGATCCCCACCTATGCCTACGCATGTCGACTGCCCAAGTCCTTTTTCAGTTACTTGGTTCACAGCTTCATAGGTCAAGGTTCCTGATCGCGATATGATTCCTACATCTCCTTTTCTATGGATGTGTCCTGGCATTATTCCAACTTTACTCTTACCGGGAGTAATTATTCCCGGACAATTAGGACCAATCAGACGGACATCTATAGGTTCGATGTATTTCTTTACTTTGACCATGTCCAGTGCTGGAATTCCTTCTGTTATGGCAACAATCAAATCAACTTTTGAATCAGCAGCTTCCATGATGGCATCAGCTGCGAAGGCTGGAGGCACGAATATACAGGATACATTTGCTCCTGCATCAACTGCCTCATCCATGGTATCCCATATTGGTAGACCCAGAGTTTCTTGACCACCCTTGCCAGGGGTAACCCCTCCTATGATTCTAGTACCATAATCAAGCATTTGCTCAGAGTGAAATTGACCATTCTTTCCAGTTATTCCTTGAACAACTACTTTACTACTAGAATCTAGCCAGATGCTCATTTCTTCCTCCTCATGGCTTTAATTGCCTTAATTGCACCGTCATTCATATCATCGGCAGTGATAAGATTTAATCCAGATTCTGCAAGCATCTTCTTACCTATTCCTACATTTGTCCCGGCTAAACGTACGATTACGGGGACATCAAGTTTTATTTCTTTAGCTGCAGCTATTATTCCCTCGGCGATGAAGTCACATCTCATTATTCCCCCAAATATATTCACAAAGATGGCTTTTACACTTGAATCTGACAATATAATCCTAAATCCTTCAGCTACCTGCTCTGAATCGGCTCCACCTCCAACATCTAGGAAATTAGCTGGCTCTCCACCGTGCAATTTGATTATATCCATTGTGGCCATTGCAAGTCCCGCTCCGTTTACCATACAACCTATTTCTCCATCAAGTTTTATGTAATTGAGACCGACTTCAGTAGCCCTGATTTCTAGAGGTTCTTCTTCTTCTCTGTCACGAAGTTGTTCGATATCAGTATGCCTGAACAGAGCTGAGCTGTCAAAGTTAATCTTTGCATCCAATGCAACGATATCATCAGCAGTGGTTACTACCAATGGATTTATTTCTACGATGGAACAGTCTAGGTCAATAAATAGGTTGTAAAGATTCTTCATGAATCCCATGCAGGACTTTACTTGTTTTCCCTCAAGTCCCAGTCCAAATGCAATCTTCCGAGCTTGCCAATCTCCAAGTCCCGTAACTGGATCTACATATACCTTCAATATCTTTTCAGGATTCTTTGAGGCAACTTCTTCAATCTCAATTCCACCCTCGGTCGAGGCCATTATGACTGGCAATTCTTTTTCACGATCAAGTACAATCCCAAGGTAAAATTCTTTAGCTATATTACAGCCCTCTTCCACATACACTTTGCTGACATTAACACCTTCGGAGGTCGTTTGAGGGGTCACTAATTTTGAACCTATTATGTTGTTTGCAGCTTCGTAAACCTCGTCAACGGAACGGCATAGAACAATCCCCCCACCTTTGCCTCTTCCACCAGCATGTATTTGGGCCTTGACAACCCAGATCTTACCACTTAATTCCTTACACGCATTCGCAGCTTCGTTTGAGTTTAAAGCAAGAATTCCATTCAGGGTCTTTACTCCATATTGTCTGAAAAGTTCTTTGGCTTGGTACTCATGAATGTTCATTTGTGATTGCACACAGATTGGGGTTTAATATGCTAAGGTGCAAGTCAAGCCGTTACGTAAAGATTTAAATAGAATACAATCTGGCGCCAGAAGCAGGTTATAAAATGGCCAAGAAAAACCCGGCCCACATGTTCAGGGGTAAGAAAAAGGCATACACTCGGAAAGAGTATATTGGAGGAGTTCCAGCTAGTCGAATAACCCAATTCGATGTAGGCTCACCCTCCGATAATTTTTCAGTTGAAGTTACTTTATCTGCTCAGGAAGAGTGTCTGGTCAGACATAATGCTCTTGAGTCTGCAAGAGTTACGGCTAACCGATACATTCAGACACATGCTGGAAGAGAGGGTTATCACCTAAAAATTAGAGTTTATCCACATCATGTTCTGCGCCATAACAAAATAGCACAAGGTGCAGGTGCAGATAGGGTTTCTATGGGAATGCGTAAATCTTTCGGTAAGACCGTCGGTACTGCTGCGAGAGTCAAACCCGGTCAAAAACTTATAACTTTACGCACATCAGGTGAATTTCTTGTGCAGGCAAAAGAGGCTCTTAGAAAATCATCTCATAAACTCCCAACACCTTGCAGGATTAACGTGGACCAATCATAATGGCTGAAGTTGTGAAGAAACTAGGTTTAGCCAAACTTGATGGTTTTTTGTATTTTGTAGAGTCCGATGGAACCGTATGGAAACATCAGGGAGGTCAGAAAACTATGGTCTCAAAAAGTAAAATCAAGAGAGAAGAAGGCTATCTCTATTTTATAGACATGAACGGAGATCTGGCTAGAAGGTCTAATCCCCAAGAGAGAGATGAGGAAACAAGAGAACTTTTCAAGCCAGATACCCAAGTTACAAGAGAATAATAGTCTACTTTAGATGTTTGAGTCATGGGTGATAGCTGGTGTTTTACTTGGGGCTGTTGAAGGCTTCAAACCCGGACCACTTCAGACTTTGGTTATAACTGAGACATTGAAGAGGGATTGGAAGGCAGGCCTCAAGGTTACTCTGGCACCATTAGTGACCGATGGTCCAATAATTCTTCTCTGTGCCCTAGTTGTGTCCAGTTTGAGTAACTACGGTCAGTTCTTTGCGTTTATTTCTTTCGCCGGTGCGATTTTCCTGCTATATATGGCATATGAGACCTTCATAATTGATGAAGTGCAGATCGATGAGGGGAATTCAGGTAATTCAGGTAATTCACCATTCTACAAGGGAATTATCACTAATCTACTAAATCCTAATCCCTATGTGTACTGGACACTTATTGGTTCACCGTTTTTGATTAAGGCTTTCGAAGAGGATGTATTCCTGCCTTTTGTGTTTCTTTTTTCCTAACATTCATTCTGTGTAAAACTTTCACAGCGATTCTGGTTGGACGCTCTAGAACTTTCTTATCCAGTCGTAATTACTTCTTAATTCTGAAGATTCTTGCATTAATCCTGGTTGTTTTTGCCTTAATCTTTATTCAGACTGGTTTGTCATATCTCTAACTACCAGAATTTCCACCAAGGTTTTTGATTCTTCTGTGTTCTTTGTCTCATATCCATTGCATAATCATCATCGCCTTCAGACAGGCCTTTGATTATTGCCATATCCATACTGCGGTATGCGATTTTACCTGCTGGATTCATATCCCTTAGTACTGAGAGTGCATTACTTGGTAGCTCAGCCAGCAGTTCTATTCGTTTTCGGTCAAAATCGATTTGTGCATCTGCACTCATTTTCTGACCTACGGCTTCGGAGACTAACGATGACAAATCAATATCTCCGTCTTTTTCCTTTTCTCTAAACCATAGAGCAAATCCGGCCAGAAAACAAATCTCATTTTCAATCCATTCTCCTATAGTCCTGTGTTCTAAATCTCTGGTGATACAGTCATTCTCAGTCCAATAGTCTTTCGCATGATCAGCAAACTTTGTTTCCAGGAGATTGGTAAGAATTTCAATTTCCCCCTCCCTGAGTTTGACTTTCTGCGATATGTTCTGGGTAACCCAACTATATTTACAACAGATTTCAAGTTCATCTTCTCCTTTTTTTTCAAAAAAAGAATCCGCTCCGGGACCAGAGATTAATGAAGCGATATCTTCAACAGACAAACCACTTTTGTTGCTAGCTTCCTCAATAGTTGTACTATCTTCTATCAAAGTTAGGAACAGTCTTCCCAGATCCCCATCACCCGGTTCTTTCAGGGTATCACCCTGCTGCCATGAAAATCACCACAAATGCAATCCTCCAGATGGTCTAAATTAGTAATCCAGCATTGGCTGTGTTCGGCAATCCTGGCAGCACACTCCAACTTTCCAACCAGCCCCCCAGTCACATCTGTAATCCGCTCCTCTCCGCAATATTTCTTTATGGATTCTCTGGTTTCTGAATCTACTAAAGGTATTATTTCCGACTTTTCATCCTCAGGCTTTCCATTCATAACTCCTGGATAGTCCATTACAAATATCGTGAGTCTGGGTTCATAGATTCTGGCTAATTCCATCATTATCACATCACCACTGAGTATGTTGATTCCTTGAATCAGATCTTCGGTAACATCACCAAAAGTTATAGGTATTATTCCTTCTTTGAGTGACTTGTCAAATTCACTGATTGGAAAGTTTTCTATTTCTCTTGAGCCCTTTGTCTTCATTGATTGTGAGGGAATGACTGATTTGGTCTTTATTCCAGATTCTTGAAGTCTTCCACAGAGGAGTTGGTTCAATTCATGAACTTGTTTCCTAGTCTCCTTTATAGCTTTTTTTTGTTCCTGACTACCGTCTAATCCTTCAGCAAGAGCGTATCTTTTGGCAATAGGATGTCCATAGGATCCAGCTCCATGGACTATAATCAGGTTTCTTTCTTTATCCTTTAAAATATTGCAGATTCTGTCAAGCGCCTTATGGTTAACTTTAGGTATCTCACTTTTCTTATCGGTAATCACTGAACCTCCAAACTTCAGGATAACGATATCTTCCGGCATTGATACTCTGAGGTCTATAGCTGACCAGTCAAAAAGATGCAGTACCTTGCTAAATAGTGCGTTCTTTGCCGCCGTGTGCAGAATAAGATTCGCCTTGCTTTGTTTGGTGCATTGTTTTACAATATAACTCAGGGTTTGGCTTTTACCCTAGTCAGATTGCAAGCTGAGGCGTTAGGAGATTTTAGGACTCTGGGTCTGGTTGTTGGATTACCCAATTTTGCCCTGGTCGCAGGTTCTACATTCTGGGGTGTTATTGCTGACCGTTGGAAAAATAGAAGGGCGGTGGTAGTTCTTTGTTCAATTCTTTCAGCAGTTTTGTACATTCCTTTGCCCTGGTTGGGACCCATGGGACTCGTTACAGTCCGGACTATCCAATCCTTCTTTTTGGGAGGTATGGTTCAGATTGCAACATTATTTTCCGAGCTTAATCCAGGTGCTAGAGCGACTTTGATGGGAAAGTTAGAGGCAGCGTTAGGATTTGGTTGGGGTGCCGGTGCTTTCCTTGGTGGTTTCTTGGTGATATCAAGTGATTATGGTTCTGCACATCCCTCTGTGATTCTTTCGTTCCTGCTGACCGCATCCATAGGTGTATTTGCAGTAGTAGGATATATGGGAGCCACTGAGCGTTCAGTTTTAAGAATAGATGAAGATTTGGACTTTGCCCCCTATTTCTGGAAACTTTCACGCCTTTTCATCACTACCTTTATTTTATTCATGGGCTATATGTTCTTCCTCAGTTTTTCACCAGTTTACCTTACGGAGATAACTGGATCAACTTACGGAATGGGGGTTATTGTCTTATTGAGTGGTATTGTCCATGCCTTGGTTGCACCTTATGCTGGAAAGTTAGTTGACGCTTACCCTAGGGAGATGGCAATCCGAGCGGCATCCGTTTTGGTTTTTGTGTCTATGGTCATTTATTCGGTAACTCAGAATATATATCTGGTCACACTGGCATTTGTGCTTCCCATATTCATGACCTACTTCTTGGGAGCACGTTCAATAGTAGCTGATACCGTACCCTATCAATTAAGGGCCAGAACTATGGGTTTATTGACTTCATTTTGTCTTCTAGGAAGTGGTTTTGGTAGCATTCTAGTTGGTGAATTACTACTCCATTTCGAATATCAGAGTGTTTTTCGTATTGGAGCTGCATTAACTCTTATGGCGGTAGCAACTGGATGGAAAAGGTTCTAATCCTTTACCAAGATTCTATCAGAATTCCTCTGTCCCTGAGATAATTTAGGACATAGTCATAGAATATATTATTCATACCCAGTGTTTCAGGACAAATCACGCCTTTCTCCTTTATTTTATTTTCCAAAACCAATCTGGAGAAGGCGCATGCAGTTAACCCAGTCGTTCGAGCCATACTGGTCGCTCCTTCTGTAAATTCATCGTAAATCGTGTAACTAATCTCGTTTCCTTCACTTGGCACTGCCAGAATTAGCATAAAAGTAAATTCTTCTTCTCCTTCCTCAAGTTTCCATGATTCGAATAATTCCCCAGATGTTTCTTCTTTTCTGGTTATCTTTTTTCCCTTTACGTTCGCATTCGAAAATTTGCCATCACTGATCATTTTTCTTATAAGGTCACAATGTCCAGGGTATCTTATGGTGAATTCCATCAGGTTTGGGACTTCCGATAAACTACCTTTCGAATCTAAGAGTGTCCGTAATCCATCTGTCAGGAAAGCTTCTAGTTCGCCAATACCCTCTACCTCTAGTCTCAGTTTCTTTGACAAGGCTTCTCTAACTTCAGTTTTCCCGTTTATTCTTATTCTGGCCGGTCTGGTGTATTCTTCAATCACATCTATGGGTGAAAAGGGAGCTTTATAATTCCAAGGAGGATTCTTTTTTTTCGGAAGTCCGCCAACCATCGTTTGGATTTCTTCTATCTTATTGTTTGCTACTATATTACCTATAATGAGATTACTTAGACCGGGTGCAACACCTGCATCAGGTATTACTAGACAATTATTTTCGAGCGCAAATTCCGACAGTTCCAGACAATTTTCAGGCATAAATGATATATCTACACAGGATACTTTACACTGAATTATTTTCTTCAACATTTCAAATCCCATGAAACCAGGTAAACAGTTTACTGCCAGATCATAGTTTGCAATAATATCTTCAATTATTCCATTCTTTACATCAAAATTGATTGCAGAAATACGGTGGTTGCGCTTTTCAATCTGGTTCAAAGTAGATTTGTTGTTGTCAACGACCATGACTTCGAAATCATTGCAAAGTTCCTCGGCAATGAAAGAGCCTATCATTCCACCGCCAATTACGGCAATTTTCATCGATTATATGAATTAAAGCGCTAGTTTCTTTCGTGAAACTCTAACACTTTTAGGAGTAATAACAATCCATTTCTGGCTTACACCAACTAAATCTCCGTCTACATCAGCTACGGCTCTTTCTAATTCTGCTAATATTTTGTGCAACGTTTCTTGGTCTGACGTAAGCGGTGTAAAATCGATTAAAATTATATTACCATCATGCAATTCAGTTGTTATCTGATTAACTTGTTCAGCCTTGCTTAACATCATTGTATGGACAAGCATTGATGCCTTTTCGCCATAGTCTTCAGCTTTATCCGCGCTCCAATTTCTCAAGTCAAAAAACTGTTCATCAGGTATTCGGCGCATCTGTGGAGAGTTGGCTACCATGATTCAATATCCTAGTTGTAGTTAATTAGCCTTCCGACGACTAAGGTAAGAGACTATTCCAATCGTGGCAATAATGGTACCAACACTTGGGTAGGGTATCAATCCACTCTTACTTTCGGATTCAATTTTGATCGATTTTATCAAATTGTTGTTGTCTGTACTTTTTTCTCCGTCTGAAACATATGCAACAACTTCAAAATCATGTCGACCAGAAGTAGCCTTCCACTGAAAATGGAACTCCTGTTTTTTCGTTGGCTCAATTTCATAAGTCCAGGTACTGACAATTTCAGAATCAATTAGAAGTTCAACGCTACCTGATGCAATATAACCATTGTAAATATCAGATTGGTAAGTCTCATTATAGTTATTAAGAACAAAAGTTACGGTTTGTGTTTTTCCTTTTTCCTTTTTACCGCTGATTTCCAAGGATTCAACGTATATATCTGCCCATCCTAGAACATCAACTGTACTAGAGCCCTCTCTGGAATTGTTTTTAAGATCCATCAATTTATATTCCAGCACAATCACTCCTGTGTATTCAACCTCAAAGATTATGTTGAAATTTGCTCCTTGATCCTCATACCGGAATTTCCCTCTCTCATCCCCTTCGATATCGTATACGCTTATCTCAATGTATTCTATTGTGGCTTCACCTTCCACATCGTAAGCTCCCAGATAAACTTCAAAGTCTTCACCAACCCTTGGCATTGAGGGATTTGTACTTAGAATCTCAGTAGGCTTGTGATCTGCATAGAATTCTTTCTCAATATAATCTTCTCCAACTGGGTTTTGAGATATTTGGAGACCTACTGTATGTATTCCACCATAGTCAACCAGTGTCGTAATTAGCTCACCGTTTCCAGCAAGTGGAGTTCCATCTAGGATCCATTCAAATTCAAGTTCCAATCCATTAGAATTCTTGCCGTCAAAGGTTATCCAGTCACCTTCATTGATGGTATCTGTAAATTCAAATTGAGCTTCGGGATGATCGTACACGTTTATGTTCAGGGGAAACACAATCGTCCAGAGACCAGTTTCAGTATGTTTTCCAGATACGCTGATAAAGTACTCACCCGCCCTTTCCGAAGAAAAATTCATCCAATTATCAGTCGTATTCAATCCCCAATCACTACCTATATCATCATAGAACTGCCATGTGTAAATTTCTATCTCACCCCAGTCAGTCGTACAATTGAGAGTGATTGGTTGGCTGGTTAGAATATTGACTTCTGAGTATTGCAACGACAAAATTGGAACACTCTCGGCATTCAGAATAAATGTCTCAGTTTCTTCTCCTCCCCTTTCATCAATAACATTCAACTGAATTTCATGTATGCCGATTTGCAGGTAAATTTCAAAGATATTTCCTTGAAAACTATCATCTTCATATTCCCAATAGAAAAACAGTTCGTCATTTTCAGTATCATTTGACGCTCTTCCATCGATTATAATGGTTCTATCTGCAGGTACGGTCCATTGGTTATTTCCAGTCTTGATTCCCTCGGGAATGATTATATCTGGATCAGGTGGTGAATTATCTACAGTTATTGTCTTGCTTGTGGAGTTAAATCCTCCCTGATCATCATATACTGTTAAAGTTACAGTATAGATTCCGGGAAGTGCAAAACGGTGTTCTGGGTTCTGGGAATCCGTACTGTCTGAGTCTCCAAAGTCCCATAACCAGGCTTCCACCTCCCCGTCGTTATCATGGGATTGGTCGGTAAAACCAAAGATTGTTCTTGTGTCACCATTCTCTGGTTCAATAGAGAATTCCACAATCGGCAGCCGGTTTATCACTTCTATCAGATAATAAACAGTAGTAATGTCATTTAGATCGTCTATAATCTTTACTGAAACATTGTAAAATCCGGAATTTCTGAATTCATGTTCGGTTGTTGCCTGATTTGACGTGAAACCATCATCGAAATTCCAGTAGAAGAATTCTACTTCTCCATCAATGTCATAAGAATCAGAAGCATCAAATGTGATTACATCACCCAGAAGAATCACGGTTTGGGATATTTCGACCACAGCAATGGGGGGTTTGTTAACAAAAATATTCAATATGACAGAGTCCTCCAGATTATTGTTGTCCCTTACGGTAAGAATGACATCATAGGTTCCATTTGTTGCAAATATGTGAATTGGATTCTCATCATAGGAAAAGGTTCCGTCACCAAAGTCCCATGTATAATTTACAATATTGCCATCTTCATCCCAAGACCCATCGCCGTAAAATTGCAATTCGAAACCTTCGGCTATCACCGCTTCATCCGCGTCAGCAACCGCATGTGGTTTTGACAAGAAGCTGATATCTACAATGATATTGCTCCCATCCATCTCGATATTTTCAATTTTCCATCCCGATTCGGTACCGTTATAAGCCAACGAATTAGGGTAGGTATCCTTTGTGAATGAGCCAGAAGTGTAGGGATCTCCATCATCACCTCTATTTGTATTATGATCAAGGTCATCGTTGCCATCAGCTTCTTCCAGATCCACCAACTTATGTTCCTCGTCCCTGTTGTTAGATTCTCTATCATCGATATGCCAAATTAGTAGTCCTTCTCCAGGTAGATATTGGTCATATTTCATCTTTTGACGATTCTCTATCAAGAAATATTCCTCTGAGCCAGACCAATTCCCGGGTATTGAGAGCAGATAAACATCTCCTCCGTCCTCTATTGGTTCCAAGACTAGATTGTTAACATCATCAGTCATTGGAATTGGGCTTATCCAACCTAACCAATATCTACACCAGGCACTGAAGTAAGCAGGGGTTTCACCATTGTCAGTCCAAGAGCCAGATGCCATCACTCCCCAATGTCCAATTCCCTCTGAACTTCCATCAGTATCGTACAAATCTGGAAGTCCAAGTTCATGACCGAATTCATGAACCCAAACACCTAGGGGGCTTCGTTCACCATTGGAGTTTTGATATTCGGGAGCCTGTGTAATTCTCTTTATCTCGTACCCATTGTCCTCTGTTTCAATATTGGTTGTCCAGTGAATAGACCAGATATCATCACTGTTTCCACTCGATTCCTCACCTGGTCCGGAATGTATTACCATCACGGCATCATAGTCTCTGTAATCTATGTCATCGTCAGCAATTTCAACACTATCCCTGACGAAATTTTGATTTTCAGGCCCATAGTCCGCAGCATCACCATCTAAGGTATAGGGGCCGAAAACATCACCATCAATGTTCAATACACTTCTGGAAACCTCATCAAAATATTCCCACATGGAATCGGTTTCACCGAATGCCAAGTCCTCGAAATAGTCTTGATCATGACCATCCTGATATTCCTGATCCTCAAATTCTGAAAGTATGAATGCAACTTGAACTGTTCCCGTGGAAGGTGCAGCCTCACTGCCTACTGAGAAAATAATTCCCAAACTCAATATTCCTAAAACAAATAGGTATATTCGGGACATATCAAACCAATTATAGTTGGGATATTAAAGTTCAACCGGAGACAAAACCCAAGGGGTCTGCCAGTATGTTGTCTCTGGCTTCGTGTGAGATTTTGACTGGTTTCTCACCGAAAAATACTTCTGTATTATTCCTCATTGACTCCAAAGTTGCTACACCCATTGCAAAGTTGACGGCTGCTCCCGCTCGGAAACCGGCATATTCTTCAGGTATAGCGTTAAGGTAAGCCTTAACAGGTTCAATATGCAGACTGGCATTATCGATCATAGCGTCCAATAGTTCCATACATTTCTCCTCGTTCTCTGGTTTCAGCAGGTCCGCAGGTACCAAGTTGTATTTTTCAAACAGGAAACCTGGCCAGAATATTTTTTCATTATCGAGAATATCCTCTCTGAAATCTCGGACAATGTTTACTTTTTGTAAGAATAGGCCAAAGTCTCTTTCATTATCCCTCAAAATTTGCGAGTTTTCTTCTCCTAAAGCTTTGGATCGCGTTCTTATCAATTCAGTTAGGAAACCGGATGGTGTGCCTGCCACATAGTAGCAATATTCATTCAGGTCTTCAAACGAATAAACTTCCTGTTTCAGAAACTTCTGCATTCCAAAATTCATTTCCTTTAACCAACGAAGCATGCATTCTTTGGTCCTTTTGTCAAAGCTACTGTGAACCGTCAAGATTCTTTCCATGTTCTTGACCAGGTCCCGATAGTTAGGATTCAATACCATTTCATCAGCAGATTCTGCTAGTTGCTTGGCCTTTTCCCTAGCAGATGAACTATCTGGGCTTTCCAGAATCTCCATCATTATATTCATCGAGTTTACTCTTTCTTGAAGACTGATCTCCCTTCTACCTATATCATCCTCAAAGGTATCCAGAATCCTTGCCTCTAGATAGCCAACCATTATTGGAGCCAGGATGTTTTCCTCGACTAATGGAATCGTAAGCGCAAAAGAACGGGATACGGATTGAAGAGCACCCTTACAATAATCCAAACTATCTTGGAACACCTCTCCAGTTTTGCTTTTGACGGTTCCGTATAGGGATGGCATCTTGACCTCAGTTTCGGACTCCGTAAGTTGACGAAGCGTATATAAAAGTAGGTTTTCACTATCGATAATGCTTCCATTATCAAGGATGCCAGTAGAGGCCGTACGTCAAGTTACAACCTTATTGTTTGATTTGGACGGTACCTTTGTCACGGAGGATAATCTGGAATCTGAAACTTACCGTTCTTTAGAGAGGGTTAGGGAAAATGGGATCAAGACAATAGCAGTTACTGGAAGACCAGCTGGCTGGTGTGATCTCATGGCTCGATGGTGGCCAGTTGATTCCGTTGTTGGAGAGAATGGGGCATTGGCCTATTCCAAAAAGAGGGGTAAGATTGAAAGGCTGAGTTTTCACAGTCAGGTTGATAAGAGTTCATATCGGAAACGTTTGGATTCATTGTTTGCTGACCTTTCAATCAAGTTCCTTGGTATTAAGCTGGCCGCTGATCAGCCATTCAGACAATGGGATATTGCAGTTGATACGGCCGAAGAATCAGAAATATCACTTCAAACAGCTATAGAGATTGCCGATTATTGCGAGGAAAGAGGAGCCAAGGCCTCAATTTCCAATATTCACGTAAATATTTGGTTCGGCGATTATAACAAACAGGAAATGTCCCTTAGGGTTCTGGAAAGCCTGGGAGAGGATGCAAGCACGGCCATGTATATTGGCGATTCACCGAATGATTCTCCTATGTTCGGTTATTTTCCCTTGTCTATCGGCGTCCGTTCGGTCCTGAAATACAAGGATATAATAGACAATCACCCAGTTTATGTCACAAATGGGGATGGCTCCCAGGGCTTTGTTGAATTAGTGGATTATATTATTTCGACCAGGTGACGCCCTTCTGATTTTGATAGTTCCCACTTCTTTCAGAATACAATGATCTTGCAGGTCCGGATAGCATCTCGAATACGACTTGGGCAAATGTTGTCCCAACACTTATTGAAACATCCTCGTCGCTGGAATTGAAACCGAGTAGTGTCAAAGTTCCATCGAAACCAGAATCTATCTTTCCGAAGCTACAGGCTATTCCTTTTCTGGCCCAACTGGTCCGTAACCATAGTTGGGCACATAGATTTGCACCACATGAAATCCTTTCCTTCGTGGAGATCGCAAATCTGGCTCCTGCAGGAATATTCAGGGATCCTTTGGATACCTTGGATTTTTGAGGAATCTCTATTTCATCTATGGTCAGGTCATATCCATTCGGTGTGAGATTGTCAGCATTGAATGGTTCAATCTCCAATTCCCCGAGATCGATTGCAGATAAGATGGCCTCATCTGATAAGACCGTCATTTCTTTTCTCTTATTTCCTTCAGGAATTTCTCAGCCATATCGGCCCGTACTTTACCTGACCTCTTCAACATTTCAGCCAGTTCATTAATCTCATCCTTGCCAGCTCCAGCCTGAACTGCTAAATTCCTGGCGTGTAATCCCATATGTCCTCTCTGAATTCCTTCTGAGGCCAATGCTCTAAGGGCTCCCAGATTCTGGCAAAGTCCTACTGAGCAGATAATCTGTGACAGTACGGCGGCACCTCCTGGAATCTCCAGATTGAGAATCTTAACACATGCTTTTGCAGTAGGGTGGGTTGCTGTGGCTCCTCCAACAAGTCCAACAGCCATTGGAAGTTCTATACTTCCCTTGAGATTTCCATCCTCAGTCTTTTCCCAGTCAGTAAATGAGGAATGTCCTTCCTTCCACTGACCATATGTGTGAGCCCCGGCCTCAATAGCCCGCCAATCATTTCCGGTTGCTATAACCACCGGATCAATTCCATTCATTATTCCCTTGTTGTGCGTGGCGACTCTGAATGGGTCCGCACAGGCAAAAGCAAAAGCCTCGATTATTCCGTCTACAACCTCTTCACCCCCAAGGAATTCAGCGGGCCAGACTGCGTCTGCTCTGGTTTTGCGATAAATTGCCAGATTCGATATAATTCTAAGGTATACTCTCCCTCCAGTTATGGTCTCCAGTCTAGGAGCTACGGCCTCAGCCATGGTATTCACCGCATTGGCTCCCATCGCATCCCTGCAATCCACCAGTAGATGAGTTATTACCATCGGTCCGGTCTTCGAGTCCAGGACCCTCACCTCGATATCTTTACACCCACCTCCAAATTTGACCAGAATCGGATCCTGCTCGTTTGCTAAATCGACAATCTCATCTTTTTTAGATAGGATTTTTTCCTTGGCAGCAAAAGGGTCCTCCAGATTTACCAATTGTATCTGTCCAATCATAACAGGTTGGTCTGATTCAGCAGTAATCCCGCCAGTTTCTCGAGTCCCTTTGGCCATATGAGTGGCTGCTGCTACGACAGATGGTTCCTCAAGGGCCATGGGGACCATATAGTCCTTACCATTTACCATAAAATTGGCTGCAATTCCCAGAGGCAATGGGAAGGTTCCAACTACATTCTCTATCATTCGATTTGCGGTTTCCTGACCCAGAGCACCATAATCACTTATTGCAGATGCCTCTTCACTAGATAATTTGGCAAAGTCTTTAACATATTCTAATCTTTCAGAGGGTTTTTTCTTGTAAAAACCGGGTGCTTCTGAGCTGGTCATGAATGGTCAGTAGCCTATCGCTTAAAGCTTACTTGCCAGTTAGTGGCGTGTCTCCAATCATTCCACAGTGAGGACACATAATCTCCTCGTCATCATCGTCCCCAGAAAATTCACTTTGACACCCTATCTCGCATATGAATATGACTTGCTTGGAAAATTCGCTTCCAGCCTTTACACTAAAGACATTTTTTCTTTCATCTACGTCTTCTGAAATTTGTTCACTTGGGCTTTCGACCTCTACAGGTACCAACACTGATCCCTCAGGTTGCAAGTCTTGTTCTCTTCCCCTGAGCATGTAGAATGCTGAGGAGGTAGCAACAGCTAGTAGAACAACCGC
>DAXQ01000054.1 GCA_002506485.1 Euryarchaeota archaeon UBA136
TGATTCCGGAGAATTTGATTTATTGAATGGCATGCTCAGCCATTCGCTTCCATACGATACACGTTCATCTTTTTCGCTTTTCATAAATCACAAAGATACGTTTACAGGAATAACTGATAATGATAGGTCCCTCACGGCCAAATCGTTTGTAGAACTAATGCAAGAGTCCTCATATTCATCTGGTACAGACTGCAAGGTCAAAATGGCACAAAATTTTCGAATCCCTGGGCATGTCCCAATCTGTATTGCGGATCGTGAACTGCTACAGAGGCGTCAGGGTCACACAGAATTGATTATTGCGCTTATGAATTTTCTAAATCTTACTCCCGTAGCCTTAGGTTGTGAAATGTTATCTGATGACGGTAATGCCCTTTCCCCAGAAGAGGCCCAAACATGGGCCCAGAAGCAGGGATATTTGTTTTTAGAGGGCCGACAGATTGTGGAGGCGTGTCAGTGAAAGTCGTAGCTACTGGAGTGTTTGACATAATCCATTCAGGCCATGCCCATTTTCTCAATGCTGCTAAGGAACATGGCGATGAGTTGTTTGTAATCGTAGCTAACGATGACACCGTTAGAAGAATGAAAGGCGAACCAATTTTGTCTGATGAGAGGAGGGCTGAGATGGTTTCGCATCTCAAACCTGTAGATCATGTGGTTATAGGAAGAACAGGTAACATGCTCGATATAATAGTTGAAGAGATAAGGCCTAATGTAATTGCCTTGGGATACGATCAGAGGTTGTTCAGCACAGCTGAGTTGGAGTCTAAACTTCTTGAGCGTGATCTTGATGTAAGAGTTGTCCGATTGCACGAGATGGAGCAGGATTTAGCAGGATCCCGTAAGATAGTTACGAAGATAATGAAAATTTATCGTGAGAAGTATGGATCAGAATGAGGATTTGTGGTTTTTTCCGGAATAGTTGAGGCAACAGCAATCGTCAATAGTGTCACGAAACACAAGGGCTTGTATAATCTTGAGATTGAAGTACCGGCTGATTTTTCCACCGACCTTCAGATTGGAGCTAGCGTTTGTGTGGATGGTGTGTGTTTGACAGTATCATCGATTAAAGAGCAGACATTGAACTTTGATGTTATGATGGAAACATTAAAGGTATCAACCCTAAATTCGATTAAGGAAAATGATAAGGTGAATATGGAGCGTTCAATAAAACTGGGTGATGAGATTGGTGGACATTTAGTATCAGGTCATGTTTCAGATATTGTCAAAATTTGTCAAATCGATAAACCCGTGAACAATCATGTAATTACCTTTCAGACCACGTCAGAGACCATGCGTTATATCTTTCCCAAAGGGTATATTGCACTTGATGGTATCAGCTTAACAATCGGCGAGGTTCGCAAATCCAAGAATGAATTCAATGTATATCTTATCCCAGAAACATTGCGATTAACCAATTTGGGGCAGAAGAAGGTGGGGGATACGGTGAATTTGGAGATTGAGACCCAGACCAGAAATATGGTAGACACAGTTTCAGAAATTAGCAAGGAGACAATAAATGGCTAAATCAATAGCGATAGTTGCAGGCAGTTTTCACAAGGATTTAGTTGACAAGATGGTTGATGAGGCAAGAAAGACCGCCTCTGAGAACAACCTTATTGTGGAAGAAGTATCCTGGGTTCCAGGTTCAATGGAAGTCCCATTGCAACTCAAACATCTCTTGATTAGGGAATCAATAGAGGGTGCAGTTGTCCTAGGAATAATAGAAAAGGGAGACACTGACCATGGATTGGTCATGGGTCAGGCCGTTACTAAGGGAATCATTGATCTCCAGCTTGCATCGATGAAACCAATTGGATATGGAATAATAGGTCCTGGAGCCAAGGATAATCAGATTGAAGCTCGTTTGGTCCCTTATGCTAGGAAGGCAGTTTTAGCCGTAAGTGAAATGCTCTCTAACTAAAGAGGCGAGCAATGAGTTTTAGAGGAAGAAGAAGTCCGGATTTGAGATAGTTTATCATTCCCAAAATAGACAATACAAAAGGGGCTTTCGCATATTTCAGTTTCAGATAATGCAAGGCGTGGTAAAAACTTGGAAGTGCAAAAACAGCCATTAACAGCGAGAAGAGAACTAATGTGATAATAAGTCCGAAGAAATTTCTGAGACCAACGAATTGCGTTCTATATAATGAGATAATAACTCCTGAGAATACTCCTCCCATAGTCGTAAAAGTTGCTTCGACGACAGATTGGCCAGTATTCTCGACCGCCTTTTGAATTCCTTCTGGGGTGGTACCTTCTTCCCTCACTCTTTCCGTGATTTGAATAGAATTATCAATCCCTATACCTATGATTATGGTTCCTACCATTGCGGTAAAGATGTTCAAATTTGTACCTCCTGCGTCAACGGTTGCAGGATACCACAGGATTACGAGGAAAATTGGAAGGAAAGTGATGAAACCGAATTTTGGGGATTTGAATATCACCATCAGGGTTATCAGAACTAGAATCAAACTCAAGACGATTGTGTCAAATTGTGTATTTTGAATTCCCTCGTTTATAGCTATAGTTACTGGAGGTCCACCAGTAAGTTGTGACATCTTAGCATCCTGAGCATGCATTTGTCTGTCTCGGATGTATGCTATCTCATCTATCGTATCAACTATTACTGCAGTATCATCGATGTTTACGTATGGCATGCTGACATATATCAACGCCTTGTCATATTCATCGGTTAGTAACATCGCCCGCATTTCGTCTGTAAAGGATTCATAGAATACGTCAATCATATCACTTCTAAGTTGTTCACAATCATAAATTCCACTCAAGACTTCAGAGGATGCTACACAAAAGAAACTGTCGAAAAAATCATCATGAAGAAAGTCCCAAAAACTTCCATCGTATTCGAATACTGGGTCACCTCCCAG
Organism: Euryarchaeota archaeon UBA136; assembly: GCA_002506485.1. Classification (GTDB taxonomy): domain Archaea; phylum Thermoplasmatota; class Poseidoniia; order MGIII; family CG-Epi1; genus CG-Epi1. The sequence continues at coordinate 2,886 of DAXQ01000054.1, forward strand.
ATCCTCTATAACAAAGCTGACATGCGCAGATTTGAAAAAATCGACGATTGAAAAAGCTGAAACATTAATCAATTTCTCAGTGTTCCGATTCTCAATAGTTATGTTGTTGATCTCGCCTTGTGTCCAATTCATTATGTCCAGTACATCAAGGTCCTTGGCAGCAGGTTTGAGCCTGTCCTCAGGGCCATTTATCAGCAGTATTCCAGTTTGTCCAGCCTCAAATTTGTCCGAATATTCGCCAAGTTTTTTGATAGAATCGATATCCTCCGGGGCAGATTCATCTCCTTTCATATCCTGATCCATCACAGAAATTCTCGCAATGGAATAGGTAGTCGTGAGAAGGACAACTACCAGTATCGCCTTCCACTGTTTCGTTGACAATACAGCTATGCTAGTCCATCCTTCCGATTTGTGTTTTGAGTAATTTGTCAGCTTCATCATTGCTGGCGTCATACTTACTGTCAGAAAGAAAGCACAAGCTACACCAATAATCATTGTCAAACCAACGGTTCGCATTGGAGCTATTGGAGAGATGAATAGTGCTGAGAACCCAATTGTATCCGTGACTGCACACAGGAAAGTGGCTTTACCTGTGGTCATTAAAGCCAGAAAAGTGGCTCTTGGAATTTTGTTGCCTTCGTCCTTGAATTCAACAATCCTATTAGCCACATGCAATCCATAATCAACACCGATTCCTACGAGAATAGGCCCTGCCGCTACGATCATTGGGGTTAGTACAACACCAGAAACAGTGATGATTCCCAAGGTCCAAATTAAAGCGCAGAAAATGGGGACTAGAACTACTGGTATTGCCAACCAGTTTCTGTGGAAAATAAGCATTAATCCTATGATTATTCCTAGGGATATGGGTAACATAGTCAGCAGATCATCATACAATCTGGCCGTAACTTCGTGCAATACAACAACCAACCCGGTTTGGGTCATCTGGGTACAATCATCAGGACTTGGACAATATCGCTCATCAATGTGCCGCTGTATCTCTGCAATCTTCTCTTCTTGGACTTCGTCGTTGTTTTCTTCTTGGGCCCTGAGTGCGAATAGAATTACTGCCGTGTCTATGATTCCGTCATCATTAGTGTCAATTGCGAAATTCTGGAGTGCTGAGGAGGTACCATCAAAGATCTGATCAACCCTTTGTTGGTCATCGGGTATAGCGTACGTTCCAGTTTCATTTACAACATCGTCATCCGCTTCTTCTATGCTTAGACCACCAAATATTTTTCCTTCGCTGGCTTCTATGAAACGAGCATTTGTGGAATTGAATTCTTTTATGAGCGTAGAAATGCTCAAAGTGAAGATTATATCGTCTTTTTCACCACGGTCAGCCTGATAGTGTTCCTCTAAATCTACGTTTTGACCATAGGGATCAATAGTTCGTTCCAAAAGGGCAATTTCCTTCAGCGTAGGCACATAGGTGATATTGTCTACAACAGAATCACTGAAGTAATCAGGATTTCTTGCGTTAGGGGTTTCTACGTAAACAATAATGATGTCTGTAGCCCAGTCCTTTCTAACCTCAATCAAGATATCTGTTGATTCCTCACCTTCAGGAAGATAGACTTCAATGTCTCGTGTCATATTTTCCTCAAAGGTCAGGGCTCCTTTCAGGAATGAAATAGTTATGAGTACTAGAACCAAAAGAGTGGCTATTGCGTACTTCATAATGATGTTCGTATAAATCTGAACACCATTCTCCAATGCCCTCTGTATCACGACAGCCTATTACAGCCCTGAAATAAATCTAATCTCTAATTAGCGTAGTAGTATTCTTTCTTACTTTTCTGTTGTCTATCAAGCCTTGAATCAGGTTTGTTAATCCTTGGACGGTGTGTGTTCTTGTCTCTTCTGAAAGTAACATTGACCCTACCCAAAAAAGAGTTCATTCCTTTACGCATATCATAAGGTCCTTCCACGTTTCCTTCTTTACTTGGAATCCCTCCAAAACATAGGAGACCGTCAGAAATATAATCAATAAAATAGACATCATGGTCGACGACCAATGCGGATTTTCCCCTTTGTTCCATGGCTCTCCTTATGGTCTTTGCAGTCACCATTCTCTGATTCGCATCAAGATACGCTGAAGGTTCGTCTAATAGGTATAAATCCGCATCTCTCAGCAAACATTCAGCAACCGCAACTCGCTGTAATTCTCCTCCAGATAGGGTCTGAAGTTCTCTTTCCATGAGTGGTTTCAGGTTCAATGGGTTCGATAGTTCCGTATCTAGAAAATACTCATCATATCCAACTACAGATTGTAAGACATCTTCAACAATCGCATTCTCAGCAACGTCAATGTATTGCGGTTTGTACGAAACCGTTATTTCTGTATCAATCTCCCCATCATCAGGCTTTAGAACATTGGCTAACATCTTGACAAAAGTGGTCTTTCCCGTAGCGTTTCCACCTACTACACCTAGAACCTGCCCTCTTAGAATCTCCCCAGCTTTCGCTTCCAGTTTGAAGTCTCCCAATTTTTTGGACAGTTTTGGCCATTCAACCAGCATCTCTCCATCCCATCCAGTCCTAGGCGGATGTTTCAGAAATTTTATCTGACTATCCCTTATTCGTACGTTGGATTCTTGAATATATCCTTCGAGATAGCTGTTAATCGCATTTCTTACAGCCAATTTCTGTGAAACAATGCCGTATGCGTTTGGGCTTCCATACATTATGTGGATGTTATCAGTAACGTAATCTAGGATAGCAAGATCGTGCTCTATGACCACGACACTCTTCTTTTCGCCCAGTTCGGAAATCATTCTGGCTATCAATATTCTCTGTTCAATATCAAGATAAGATGACGGTTCATCAAAGAAGTAGAGGTCAGCCTCTTTCAGAAGCGTCGCCGCTATGGCTCCTTTCTGTAGTTCTCCTCCTGACACTTTATCCAGTTTTTTGTCCAGACTGGTCAGATTAATTTTTTCTGCAAATTCATTTACTTTATCAGGAGATGCGACCTTCTCTAGAAGTTCTCTCAAAGTTCCATCAAACATTTTGGGTATGCGATCTACATACTGAGGTTTCAATGCTATCCTAATATTCTCACCGGACAATCCCACAAAATGCTTCTGAATCTCAGTTCCAGCATAGTGATCAATAACATCTTCCCAGATCCCCTCATTTTCCCAATCACCGAGATTAGGTGTGATTTCTCCGGCTAATAGAGATATTGCAGTAGTCTTTCCAGTACCATTGGCCCCTAGTATTCCAAGAACCTTTCCTTTCTCTGGAGTAGGGAGTCCAAATAACCTGAATTCATTCATCCCATATCTATGAATCGTATCCTTTTCTTGTTCATCTGGTAGATTCACTATGGTCAATGCGTCATGAGGGCATTTGTGGACACATATACCACAGCCTATGCATAAGGGCTCAGAAACGATTGGTTTATTGTCCTTTCTCCACGTTATGACTTCAATCCCATTTCTAACAGGTGGGCAGAAATTGTAGCATTCGTTCTGGCACTTTTTTGGTTGGCATCTGTCTTCGTGAAGCACAGCAACGCGCATTGTAGCCTGCCCGTGACCACCTAATTAAAATAATATGGTTGCACAAAGGCCCTTTTGTACCCCTCCATTCCCAGTTTGTGCGCATAAAATTCACATTACCAGGAAAACCAGTGGCCCAAGGTCGCCCTCGCTTTTACAGAAAGGGTAATTTCGTTGTTGCAACAGATCCGAAGCCAAGTAAGGTTTACAAGGCAGATATTGCCTATATTGCCCAGAAAGCACGCGAAGAGGCAGGTCTTGATGGTCTGTTTGAAGGACCCCTAGGTATAGAGATACTTGCCTATTTTCCGTGTCCCAAGAGTAAGTGGAGAGTAAAGAATCCAAGACCGGAGGAACATCATTCCAAGAGACCTGATGCAGATAACATAGCCAAATCCATCAAAGATGGGCTGAGTGGAGTTTTATACCATGACGATGGTCAAATATCTGAATTGATAGTTAGAAAGAGAATAGCGGCACAGGGTGACGGCCCTCGTATCGAAGTTGAATTGTACAAAATGGAGGTGTTGGAGTGAGTGCAAGATTGATAGATGGAAAAAAGATTGCAGAAGAAATAGAAAACGAGTTGAAAGCCAAGGTATCCAAGATGGATACGGCGCCAAAATTGTCAGTTATCCAAGTTGGAGATGACCCAGCATCAACATCTTACATCAAGGCCAAATCAAATGCTGCAAAAAGAGTTGGCATTGAACTAACACATCACCATCTATCAACAGACACTCCTGAATCAGATTTGTATTCACTGATTAGGCGATTGAATTCAAGTGAGGATGGAATAATTGTCCAATTACCACTTCCTAAAGGACTGGAGAGAGCCTTGAATAAAATTGATCCGGAAAACGATGTTGATGGTTTTCACCCTGCCAATCTAGGTAGACTTGTTCAGGGTAAATCAGGAATGAAGCCATGCACACCAGCCGGAATTGTTGAGTTGCTTTACAGGTCTGACAATGATCCCAAGGGAAAAAATGTGGTGATTGTCGGAAGAAGCACAATCGTGGGTAAACCCCTTTCCTTGATTTTATCCCAGAAAGGAGTAGATGCTACCGTTACCCTTTGCCACAGCCGAACATCTAATATTCAGAGTTTTTGTAAAGAAGCTGATATTCTGATTGTTGCAGTGGGCAGTCCCGACACCATCACTGGTGCAATGGTCAAGCCTGGGGCGACAGTGATTGATGTGGGAGTCAACCGCACAGATAGTGGACTTGTTGGAGATGTTTCACCTGATGTCAAAGAGACAGCAGGCCAACTCACTCCCGTTCCAGGGGGTGTCGGACCAATGACAGTGGCGATGTTGATGTCTAATACTGTTGATTCTGCCTCAAAAAACTAGATGTCTAAACAGAATCCACGGGCTGGTAAGTTTTACTTGGGCCTCTCTAGAAGTCAGGCTTTCAGTTAATAATCTTCTCAATTCTTGCTTTTTCTTCGCCTTTTTGACAAACCAATTCACTAGCCATTTTCTTCGAGTGTAATTCTGTAATTTAAATGAATTCGTGAGTTCTTTTCCCAGCGTATCCCATAACTTTCTTTGATACTTTAGCCCTTTTTCCAAAGGTAGACCATTTCTATCCACTATTTTGTCAAAGAAACTGATTGCCAATTTTGCAGATAGGAGTGCATTTCCAATTCCTTCACCAGTGAAAGGATCGACTAAACTTGCCGAATCTCCAATCAGCATACATCCATTTCCAAAAGCTCTTCTGGGTTTGGTAGGTGTTCTTCTTGGGGATCCAAGAGGTAATTGCCAACCCTTACTGCTTCCATCAATAAGTTCAGCATTCCTGAAACGATCTGCAAATCTTCCGTTTATCACGAATTCCTGCAATCCTCTCAATTTCTTGTCTTGTTTGTAAATATCTGCCAAGGCCATACCAAAACCGACATTGCTTATTCCATTTCCAATTGGGAAAATCCAGAAATAACCAGGTAGGACCCCTTCAACATAATGGAATTCAATCGCCCCTAGTTTATCGTCTACTCCGCTAATCCCCTTCCAATATTGCCGGAAAGCTGCACTGTAATGTTTCTTCTTTGTGTCTACTAGATCCAGGTCATAAGTTTCCCTAACTAGTGAATCAGCAACTGGACAATAAACTCCTCCTGCACCTATTGTCAGAGGTGCATGAAACTCTAATTTTTTGTCCCCATGTTTCCCCCTGACTCCAATAATCTTCCTTTTGTCTCCAGATTTTATGCCAGGATCACCACCTCCATCAACATTCTCGTAAACTAGTTCTTTTACCGTAAAATCCTGAATGACACTGCCGCCGTTCTTCCTTATGAGTTCTACGGCTCTATGAAACAGCACCCAGTCAAATTGAATTCTAGGAAACACATATCCGGCTAATTTCCCATGTGGTAGTTCCACCCTGAATTCATCACCGCTGGGACTGCTGAAAAGGACACTATCAAATTCGAAATGGGGCGTTGACTTCAACATTTTACTGACACCAAGTTCCTCAACATGGCTCAGCGATTTCCCGCCAACTGCATCACCACAGGTTTTGTCCTTAGGATAGTTTGACTTTTCGAGCAACAAAACCTTGTTTCCATCGAGTGCAGCATAAGATGCCGCTGCGGAACCTGCAGGACCTCCCCCAACTACAATTATGTCAAATGCAGCATCATTCTCAGGAACTGGCCCAGACTCGATTTTCTCTTCCCAAAAGTTTTGGTTTTTGGCATCCATTCCCCCATCAGCATAATTAGTCTTTAATAATATTTTACTAAAAATGGCAATAGAACTTTAAGACCTATCCTAATTAGATAATCATGGCATCGCCAGAAGGTACCGAGTTACAGACTTTTCCAGATGGTACTAATAAGCACGAAATAAACTGGCATAATGGGAAAAAAGAGGGTTGGGAGATTAAATGGCATTCTAATGGCCAGATGCTTTCTAAGAGAAAGTGGGTAGACGGCAATCCCAAGCCACCTGGCCTAGTCTGGGATGAAAATGGGGATAGAGTGATTATCAAACCAGATCTGGACAGAGACCTTTGCCTCTTCTGCGGTGCATGTGTTGGAGTCTGCCCGACAAACGCCATGTTCTTGGAATATAACGACCGTGATATCTGGGTTGATGAGAATTGTACGGATTGCTTACTTTGTACTCGAATCTGTCCTGTAGGTGTACTGAGTTACCCTGAAGTCGCACAGCGCAATACGACCAAAATCTAGAAGCCTATGAGTAATAATGGAGGAACCACTAGAAGAATAATCGGCGGAGGACTTTCCGGTTTGGCTGCCGCCATTAATTTTGCCAAGAATGATGAAAGTATAGAGGTGCATGAAGCTCGAAAAGATATAGGCATGCAATTTCATCCTAATTATCAAGTTCTCCTTAAGGAAAGTCCAGAAACCCCTGCCTCGGAATCGGACGCTAAATCATATTTGAACAGATGGGGACTGAATCCACAATTCCAGTACAAAGATGCAAAGAAATTCCTGTGCTGCACACAAAAACGAGATTTTGCGATTTCTCTAAAAGAACCATTGCCATTGATTCTGAGAGGGGGCGAAAATTCACTTGAAAGGGGATTGGCCAAGGAAGCAGAGGATTTAGGAGTGGATTTTCACTTTAAATCACGCCCTAAAGCGCGTCCGGGGGATATCATGTCTGCTGGTTCCTATCGAACAGATATGGCCGCTTTTGGTGCCTATTATGAGAACTCAGACTTTCCAAGAGACCAATTCTTGTATATGCATGATGAGAAGTATTCGCCCAGAGGATGGTATCTTTACATAATTCCAATGGATAAAGATACGATTAAGGTGATGAATTGCTGTTCCAAACCGCATGCCAAGAAGGTCAAGAAATTATTGTACAAAGCAGTTGAGGAAAGACCAGTACTGAGAGATATTATTGATGGAGCTAAACCAACAGGGACAGTTGGCGGTCAAGGAGGTGTCCATTTTCCCAGAACAGCAATCAAAGATGGTGTTTACCATACAGGAGAAGCAGCAGGTTTTCAGGATCCTTGGAGGGGCTTTGGAATGAATTATGCAATCGAGTCTGGGGTTCTGGCTCAACGGGCAATTTCCAATTCTTTAGATTATGACAAACTTTGGAAATCTCAATTCAAGGAGAGGAAAAAGGCAGACATTGCTCGTAGAGGCATCTTTGCTTTGCTTGGGAATCGGGCTTTCGAATATGGTATGAGGAAAATCAAGGAAGGAGATGAGGTGGATTGGGAGGAAATAAATCCCAGTGGTTGGAAAAAATCACTTATCTACAACACATTCTATTCAATTGAAATGGCGAAAAAGACTGTTTGGGATTCTTGGTAATGGACTCTACCGAATTATTATCCTACCTTTTGTCAGCTATATGTGTAATTGTAGGCGTCCTGATATTGTGGGGTGACGAGGATTACATAGTGCCTGCGTCAGGCCGTTCTCTGCGGCTCCCCTGTTCATTCCTATTCTGGGTCCTGGCTGCTGTTTTTTGGGCTATGGCAGTGGTTATAGATGATGAAGAAGAGAATCTATAATTATGCCCCTTAGGTGGGAAAAATAATGCTCGATTTAGACCAGATAGCGACGCTATATCACGGGATGGCCGAGAGACATCAAGTGGCCAGAAAGTTATTGAGAAGGCCGTTGACTCTGGCTGAAAAAATACTCTTTGGTCATTTACTAAATTTAGAAGAAAAACCAAGAAGAGGCAGATCCTACGTTGAACTTCAGCCAGATAGAGTAGCAATGCAGGATGCTACAGCACAGATGGCGTTACTTCAGTTTGCATTGACTGGCCGGGCTAAGGTTGCAGTTCCTTCTACGGTTCATTGTGATCACCTTATCCAAGCTAGAATTGGAAGGGATAGTGACCTTGCTGATGCAAATCAGGAAAGTTCAGAGGTCTTTTCATTTCTCAAGTCAGCTTCGGCCAAGTACGGAGCTGGATTCTGGGAGCCTGGAGCTGGAATAATCCACCAAGTTGTTCTCGAGAACTATGCGTTTCCGGGTGGATTGATGATTGGAACAGATTCACACACACCCAATGCCGGCGGATTAGGAATGGTCGCAATAGGTGTTGGAGGAGCTGACGCCATGGAGGTGATGGCTGGCCTTCCTTTCACAATCCGATGGCCAGGTCTGATCGGCGTTCATCTTACCGGAGAATTATCCGGTTGGGCGTCACCCAAGGATGTGATTCTACGAGTTTGTGAGGAATTAACTGTAAAAGGGGGAACAAGCCACATTGTCGAATATTTTGGTTCAGGTACTTCATCTATATCCTGTACCGGAAAAGGTACAATTTGCAATATGGGTGCCGAGGTAGGGGCGACAACATCACTGTTTCCTTTTGATGATAGCATGTCCCGTTACCTTGATGCTACAGGACGTACAGGAGTTTCAGAATTGGCGAATGAACATTCATCTTTGTTAACTACAGATCCAGAAGTCTTTGATGATCCCGAAAAATTCTATGATAGAATAATAGAAATCAATCTTTCAGAGTTAGAGCCGATGATTGTGGGTCCTCATACTCCTGACCTTGCGCGTTCGGTATCTGATTTGGGGCAGGAAGCAAAGGACAAGGGCTGGCCACTTGATATCAAAGCAGCATTAATCGGATCCTGCACAAATTCGTCTTATGAGGATATGGAAAGGGCCGCATCCATAGCCAGACAGGCAAAATCATCCGGAATAAAATCTAAAGTTCAATTCATGGTTACACCAGGTTCAGATACAATCGACCAAACTATTCGTCGAGATGGGCAAATGCAACTCCTGGATGATATAGGTGGTACAGTTTTGGCAAATGCCTGTGGACCCTGTATTGGCCAGTGGAAACGTGAGGATATTACCGAAGGCGAGGTTAATTCGATAATATCTTCCTACAATAGGAATTTCAGTGGTCGAAATGATGGAAATCACCAAACATTATCGTTCCTGACAAGCCCAGAGATCGTCACTGCAATGGCACTTGCTGGTACTTTGGATTTCAACCCACAGAAGGACAAGTTGACCGCAGCCGATGGGACTGAATTTTCTCTGGAACCTCCCACAGGTTCTGAATTGCCAGCCAAGGGTTTTGAATCCAGTTTGGTAGGGTTCGTTCCACCTTCTGGAGATCCAGTTGATATGAAAGTCTCTCCTTCAAGTAGAAGATTACAACTTTTGGAGCCATTTCAGGCAACGACAGAACAAGATTTAACAGATCTACCAATTCTTGTAAAAGTAAAAGGAAAATGTACTACAGACCACATTTCTCCAGCAGGGATATGGCTACAATTCAGAGGACATCTCGACAATATTTCAGATAATTGCTACATCGGTGCTCATAATTCCTTTACTGAAGAACAGGGTACAGCAATCAACCAACTTGATGGAACCAAAGATAAACTTCCGAAAGTTGCACGTAATTATCATGAAAATGGACAAGGTTGGGCCGTAATTGCAGATGTTAATTATGGGGAGGGAAGTAGCAGAGAACATGCCGCTATGTCTCCAAGATTCTTAGGTTGTAAGGTTGTAATTGCAAGAAGCATGGCTCGTATTGCTGAGACCAATTTGAAGAAACAGGGAGTATTGCCACTTACATTTGATGATGAATCTTCCTGGGATTTATTGAGAGTAGATGATAGATTGACAATCAAAGGAATTGATGAGTTAGGTCCTAATTCCAAGGTCACTGTGGAAGCAAAATGCAGTGATGGAACTACGGATACTTTCGTTTGTAGCCATAGTATGGACGATTCACAGGTAGAATGGTTCAAGGCAGGTTCAGCTTTGAATTATTTACGAGCCAATAGTTAATCTGTTTTCAGTGAACTATGTTCTACGCCTTTTCCATTTCTCACCGAACCAATAATCTGTGCGTCTGAACCAAGGATTGATACTGATTTTTCTGCATCATTCTTGTTCACAATAATTATCATTCCCATTCCCATATTGAATGTTCGATACATTTCACTATCTTCAACTTCACCTTTTTTCTGTAACCAGTCAAATACGGAAGGTACAGGTAAAGGATTATCAATTACATACTGGAAATTGTTGTTTATTCGATTGATATTGTCCAGCCCACCTCCAGTTATGTGTGCAATTCCATGAACATCTACTTGCTTGATCAAATTCATTACTTCTTTGACATAAATTCGGGTAGGTTCAACAAGTTGTTTTCCAATCTCTTTATCTCCATCAAACAATTTCCGAATTAAGGTGTACCCATTTGAATGAGGTCCACTTGATTTTAGTCCGATTAAAACATCACCCTCAGCTATTTTTGTTCCATCTATAATTTCATCCTGCTTCACATATCCGACTGAAGTTCCTGCAATATCAAAACCATGTACTAATTCAGGTAAGATTGCCGTTTCTCCTCCAGAAAGTGTACAATTTGATTGCCGACATCCTTCAGCCAATCCCATTCCAATTTTCGCCATCAGTTCTTCATCAGGTTTGTCAAGTGCAACATAATCCACAAAACTCAGTGGTTCAGCACCAACACAGATTAGATCATTGGTATTCATTGCTACACAATCAATTCCTACGGTATGAACAGAATTCAATTCTTCAGCCAGTAGGAGTTTGCTACCAACTCCATCTGTGCAAATTGCAAGAGCACCATCTCCAAGTTTTACTAATCCGGCAAATCCATTTTCTAATTTTATTGCTTCTCCATCGCCCTTTCTACCAACATTTTTAATCTGAGCAATCAAGGCTTCTGTGGCCTTCTCACTGGCATCAATATCGACCCCTGCCTCAGAATAAGTACTTACCATGGAGTTTACATCTTGGCATAATAATTCTGTACAACGGTACTAACCTGCTTAATGTCAGACATTCCTCTTTGCAGCATAGACTCAAGTATCTTCTGCCGGTTCTGAACAACATCATCAAATTGTTTTGGAGAAACACCTGCGGCCTTGGCGATCCTTTCGCGTAGTTTGCTAGGCACTCCCGTCTCAACTAGTTGGTTGGTCTGTCCATTCCATTTGAACAAGGTGTTGAGTCTCGGTTTATTACCTTCAAGTCCCGCCAGTTCCGATACTTCGGTTAGCGTACGAATGTGTTTGCCGCCAACCGCAATCTTGCTTTGCATGATTATCAGATGCAGCGCATTCATCATTATAGGCGGAACATCCATAGGTGGATTGATCAGCCTTGAAACCGTTTCTTGAGCCGTATTGGCGTGAACAGTACCAAAACATCCCTCATGTCCCGTGTTCATGGCTGTAAACAGTGTTTTGGCCTCAGGACCACGTACTTCACCAACGATTATCCTGTCTGGCCTCATACGTAAGGTATTCTTCAGTAATGAATCCATATCTACTTCAGGTTCTTCGGGTTCTGTTGAGTTGAAGGTTTCAAGCTGTACATGATGCTCATGCATCAACTGGACTTCTGTAACGTCTTCGATTGTAATCAAGCGGTCCTTGGAAGGTATGAAGGCTCCAAGTACATTTAGTGTCGTTGTTTTTCCTGAACCCGTTCCTCCGGCAACCAGTATGTTACATGGCGCAGATCCCATTCCGTCAGCAAACATCCATAGCAATGACGCCAGCCTTGGTGAAATGGTTCCGAATTTCATTAAATCTACAACAGTCAATGGATCGCTCAACTGTTTTCTTATGGTTAGAGTAGGGCCATTCGGGGAAACAGGTGGAATCGTAGCATTCACCCGGCTACCATCTGGTAATCTACCATCCAGCAGCAGGTTACCAGGTCCAACTTTCCTCCCTACATATTTTGCGATTTTTTGAATAATGGAAGCCACTTCATCTCCTGTCATTTTCAGGTTTGTGACACACATTCCGTGTTTTCGATGTGCTACCATAATTGGTTTATCTGGATGATTGTACATTATTTCTTCCAGATTATCATCATCCAATAACGGCTTCAAGACACCGTAACTTGGGGATTTGGTCGCTTTTGTGACTTGGTAAAGTGGTCGCTCAGCATCGGGTCTTTCCACGATGTTGGCTGCGGGGTATTTTTCAATAATTCGTCCTTGTTCCATATTTATACAATTGAGATTTTCAGTGCTAGTAATAGCGTAGTTGTTGCTAAAAACATATAGATTGGCATTCTCCAGATGGCAGTTTTAGTAGTTTGTAATATTACAGATTGCATCCAAACTCCTCCAGCACCTAATACCATCATATAGAAAAACATTGATTGATTTAACATGCCCAATTCTATATCCAGAGTGAATGACCCAGCTTTACCGCTACCAAAGACTGCAACTATTAATCCTAACAAAATAGGACAGACTACAGATCCACCCCAAAGGATGAAATTTGCAGTTCCTTGAGTTTTGGTAAGTCTTTCCTTTCTAAGCATGTAGATCTCCCAGAATTCCTCAGAAATATTTTCCAGAGTCGTGGCAAAGCTACCAGAAGAGCTCAATGCAATATTCAGGATACTGACAATCCTTGAGATCATAGGGGATTCAGTTCTTTTCGCGAAATCTTTCATTGCCATACCGAACCCATCATCTCTCATTCTGCTGACGGTATCCCTTAGCATCAGACCCATCCTGTCATTTCTGCCGGTGGCTATCGCATCTAGTGCAGATTCTACTCCCATTCCAGCTCTTAGTTCTTCGGCAAGGTCGGCTAATACATCAGGCCAGACCATTTCCAGTTCGTTTATCTGGTCCTGTTTTTTCTTTGCAGGCAGGTAAAACAATAGGCCTACAATGGCCCAGATACCAAGTCCTATCCATATGAGCCCGTGTATCTGGCCCATTCCATCTCCACTGAATAGATTTTCTAGAAAGCCCTGTTTTATTGTCATACGCCAGGGTCCCTCGATTTGGTTTGTACAACCATTCCAGCGATTAAGATGGTTGCAATTATGAAAAGAGCAGGTACGCAGGTGTCAGGCATAGTTGGTATATTGCCCATAAATCCTCCTCCTGCTGCCTTAGCGGATTCGACTAATCCATTAACTACAGCTCCAATAACAACAATGATTGGAATTAAGATGGATACAATCAGGAATTGTTCAGAGGTAGCAGTCAGCCCTTCTGTGAAGGCATCCAAATCAATTCTTCTATCCCTCGCTTCTTTCTCGGCAATTGACCTCAGTCGGTCTATAACATTCGTATCCTCTTCTACAGACATAATTAAGGATGATAATACCTTTCTCAGACCAGCAGAACTGGTGCTTCGCATTTGAGTACGCATAGCATCACTGAAGTTTCTGCCACTATCGGTATCAGAGAATATCTGTTTGAAAATCGCACTAAGTTCGCCATAGTCCTCATCAGCAATGTGTTTCATCGCCTCAGCAACACCGACACCAGATTCAAGTAGAACCTCAATCGCTCGGATAGCGTATAGCAATTCTTGGTCGACTGACGCCAAACGTGACTTCAATACAGCCCCACTATAAACGCTTAGCTTCCTTCAAGAATTAAATCGAAGTCCTTTCCAATTCTCTACGATAGGTGAATGCCCCAATGTAGAATGAAAAGACCATTCCCCATTCGCAAAAAGCAGTCAGATTAAGATACGTCGACCTTTCTTGATTAACTGTTGGAGGATTATCTAGCCTGTAAAAGAATCCGTGTCCATCTTCAACAAGTTCTTGACTGTCCAAACCACTGAAAACTATCATCAATGCATAGAATCCCCACCCAGCATAGACTGCCAATCTCCTAATGTCGTGACCCTTCCCTGATTTTTCCAGGAGATGATTTGCAAAGGTACCCCAGATTAGGAAAGAGGTGAACAGCACACCAGCGGTTACTCCATGCAGTACAGGATGTATATTCCAATGGAAATTTACAGTTATAATCCCACATACTCCACCAAACGATGCCATAATTCTAATCAGATCATTCCATGATTCATAATTCCCACCAGCTTCCCTTGCCATTGGCCCGAATATCCGGTGGAAAGTTTGGGTAAGCAGAATAAAGCAAAAAATACTTACAGTTAGGCCTGCACTGAACAGACTGGATTCAGGTTCAGCGAATGGCATTTCAGATATAATGGGAATAAAGGGCGCTACCCTTCCACTTGTGGTTGAAACAAGATAAGTCGTTACCAAAGTCAGAGCTCCAAGTCCGGAGCTCAACTCTAGAAGTCTCTTCGCATCGATATTTCCCATTATTTCAGTACTGCCTGTGCTGCAGACAGCCTAGCAATGGGCACTCTGAATGGTGAGCATGACACATAATCCATGCCTACGTCATGGCAAAAGTGAACTGATTTTGGATCTCCTCCGTGTTCACCACAAATTCCAATTTTCAACTTAGGTCTGACACTTCTTCCCTTTTCAATACCCATGCGCACCAATTCACAGACTCCCTCATCTAGGCTTGCAAAGGGGTCCTCGGGCAGGAGCTCCTGCTCCAGATACGAGGGCATGAATCCCCCCGTATCATCCCTGCTGAAACCGAATGTCATCTGTGTCAAGTCATTGGTACCAAACGAGAAGAATTCGGCTTTTTCCGCAATCTTATCAGCAATTATGGTCGCTCTTGGGATTTCTATCATAGTTCCAACCATGTAATTGTCGAGATTATCAATCTTTGATGCTACACCTCTAATAATCTTTTCTTGGTGATCGTATTCAGTAGACATTCCTGTCAAAGGTACCATTATCTCAGGATAGTTTTCAACACCTTCACCCGTAAGTTCAGCGGCTGCTTCAAGAATAGACCTGGCTTGCATCTCGGTGATCTCAGGATGAGTTATACCTAATCTCACTCCGCGATGCCCCATCATTGGATTGGATTCTTTCAGAGCATCGGATCTCCGGGCAAGTTCCTTTGAATCTATACCAAGCGAATCAGAAAGTTGTTTCTGCCTCTTCTTATCATGCGGAATGAATTCATGTAGAGGGGGGTCCATCAATCTGATTGTTACAGGCAGTCCTTTCATTGCTCTCAATGTCTCTTTGATATCATTCTTCATGAAGGGAAATAGAGAATCCAACGCAGTTTTTCTCTCTTCAGCGTTATTTGACATTATCATTTCTTGCAGATGAAATAATGGCTCTTCAGACCCCTCACCGTAGAACATATGTTCTATTCTGAATAAACCGATGCCCTGAGCTCCAAATTCAAGGGCGCGTTTCGCATCCGCAGGCGTTTCAGCATTAGTTCTGACTTTCAGTTTTCTGATGCCGTCACACAAACTTAGGAAATGGGAAAGATAATCACTCGTGATGTCAGGTTCAATCAGAGGCAATTCACCCTCGTAGACTTTGCCTACAGTACCGTTCAGAGTTATTTTATCCCCTTCACGAATTGTTGTTCCTCCCACTGTAAATTCCCTTTGAGCAGAGTCTACTTTCATTTCTCCAGCTCCGACAATGCAACACATTCCCCATCCTCTGGCTACCAATGCAGCATGGGAAGTCATTCCACCTCTTGAAGTCAGGATTGCAATCGAGGCCCTCATGCCTTCAACATCTTCGGGGTTTGTCTCTTCTCTAACCAATACCACTTTCTCACCTCTAGCTTCCCAATCAACAGCGTCCTGTGCAGTGAAGACAGCTTTCCCGGTAGCTCCCCCTGGTCCGGCAGGCAGTCCCTTAGCCAGTAAACTGGTACTCTTCTCAGCCTCCGGATCTACAATAGGGTGCAAAAGCTCATCGAGTTGAGAAGGGGCCACTCTTCCAATAGCAGTCTTCTCGTCTATCAGTTTCTCCTTTACCATTTCAGATGCCATTCTAATTGCAGCCGGTCCATTTCTCTTTCCTATTCTGCACTGCAACATCCATAATTTCCCAGATTGGATGGTAAATTCAATATCCAACATGTCGTGGTAATGTTTTTCCAACCCGAGTCTGATATCATCCAATTCTCTATACAAATCGGGATAATCCTGTTCTAAACTTGCTAGTTTATCACTATGCTCGGTCCTGCAAACTTCGTTCAAAGGATTTGGAGTTCTGATACCGGCCACAACGTCCTCACCTTGGGCCTTGGCCAACCATTCTCCATAGAAGTTGTTCTCTCCCGTCGCAGGATTTCTGGTGAAAGCTACTCCAGTTGCACTGTCATCTCCGAGGTTTCCAAAGACCATAGCCTGAACATTTACAGCAGTTCCCCATTCTCCAGGAATGGCCTCTATTTTCCGATAAGCGATAGCTCTTTTCCCATTCCATGACATGAAGACCGCTGACACGGCTCCCCACAATTGTTCCCAGGGGTCCTCTGGGAATGGTTTTTTGAGAACTTCCAATATTTTTCCTTTGTATATTTCAACCAGATCCTTTAGATTTGTTGCTGATAATTCAGTATCCTCACTAACACCGACTTGTTCTTTCATCTTTTCTAATTCATGTTCGAGCTGGTTTCGAATTCCCATTCCTTCTTCAGGTTCAATGCCCGCTGCTTTTTCCATTACCACATCTGAATACATCTGGACCAATCTTCTTTGAGCATCATACACGAATCTGGGATCACCACTCTGGGCAATCAATCCGTTGCGTGTAAAGTCATTCAATCCAACGTTGAGCACAGTTTCCATCATGCCCGGCATGGAAGTTCTTGCTCCAGATCTTACAGATAATAGAAGTGGGTTATCGGGATCTCCAAATACAGTCCCCAGCCTTTTCTCAAGGTCCTTAAGAGAATGCTTCATTTGTGCTTCCAGATTCTCAGGATAGGATTGTTTGTTCTCATTGAAATGCGCGCACACCTCAGTTGTTATCGTGAATCCGGGAGGGACTGGAATATCTAGCTTGGACATTTCAGCTAGATTTGCACCTTTTCCACCCAATAAGTTCTTCATCTCGGCATCGCCATCTGTCATGCCCGGACCAAACCCATAGACGTGTTTCTCACTCATTATACTCATGCTCATTGAGGACGGTATTAATCCACTTCCTCATTATTTCATAGGGTCATGTAGTTTACCTATCAGAGGCCAACCAGACCACATCAGCCTATCATCCAATTCTATCATTATCCTGTAAACTTCATCATATCCCTCTATAACGTGCTCAACAATACAAGGTTTGCACTCGTCACTTAACCATTTTCTAATAATCTTAGGATTTCCAAATTCTAAATTTTCAGCAATGATGCACAATTCTGACAATCGAATCTCTAACTGTCCCACAAAATCGACCGATTCTTTGAGAGCTGTTGTGAAGTGGGTGAATCTAAATCCCTCGTCATTTGCCAATTCATCTAAGTTATCTCTACTAGGTGCACCTTGTTCAATTAACATTTCCATCAGTTTCTGCTCTCCGTATATTTTGTTAGCAGCAGCTAATAGAAATCTCAGGCTTTCCCTTTTCTTTTCCTTATCCATTTTTATTACTTAGGTACTTTGTAATGGCCAGAATATCAGTTTCTGAAGCTATTGCCGTTTCTTCATCAATAGTTTCTCCAATCCCAACACACATTATTCTTTCGTTTGAATAATCACTCCATTCATTGCTAATTCCGTTGGTACGGTTCAGGATTATCGCCCTATCTGTATCAGGGGTATTTTCAGTCAGATAATTCCATAGTTCAACAAAATTCTCATCGGGTTTATTTCGACCGTCACCAACCACTATTTGCATATCTGAAGCCTTGATCCAATCAATCCATATTTTTCCGATAGCAGTAGGCGCATCAATCTCATAGAACATCATTCCATTCAATTCACAGGAATGGTCCAGCATCATGTCAGGTACATTATCAGGAACCACAAAATTTCCCCGAGGTCTGGGCAGACTCCTCATGAATGTTGATTTCCCGGCACCCATAGGTCCGGTGACCAATATGTAAGTCATCTTTTTCCTTCCTTTATGGCTTTGAAGATCCCCATTAGATTCTCGTATTCACCCTCGTCAGGATTACCTCTGGATATTAATCTTCTGAGAGTGGTTCTCGATCGATTCAGTCGCCTCCTAGGATAACTAGTTTCTTCCAATAAATTCATGATTCTATCAACCAGTCTTTCAAATTCTTCATTAGAAACAGCTTTTCGTTTTTTCGGATTCTTGTGATTTCCATCCCGATATATTTCATACAGTACAATTCCAACGGCATGCGACAAATTGAGGATTGGAAATTTGGGATTTGTAGGGATGGTTATTGTAACTTCACACAAGGCCAATTCTTCACGATATAGTCCATAGTTCTCCCTTCCAAATATTAAAGCCGGTTTCTCTCTTTCCTTGATTAAATCAGGTAATTCTTTGACGCTTTTGGGTGCCCTGAACCATCGTTTATCGCCTTCTGGCTTGATTCCACTGGTAGCTATAGCTACATCACAATCTGCTAGTGCTTCCTTTAAGGTATCAAATCGTGACAAGTTTTCAAGGATAGGCTTTCCTGATTTCGATCTTGCATACCCGTCATCATCAATTTCACATCCTTTGACCAAGGCCAGATCATCTATTGCGAAATTCACCATCGCTCGTGCAACAGCTCCTACATTTCCGGGATGCTGCGGTTCAACTAGGACAATTCTTGTCAATGTAACACTACTCGGTCTTTAATTTTTCTTGGATTTCTCTTGGTGAGTCCTCGATATCCTTCATTTCTAGAAAGTTTTCATTTGAACCTTTCAATTCATTGAGTTTTTCTTGAGCAGGTAATAGTCTTCGATTATAGGAACCAACTGTTTTATTGTATGAATTTATGCTGCTTTGCAGACCCTTTCCTATTCCTTCTACATGGTCTATGAATGTATTGATTCTATCAGCCAGATCCTCAGTAACTGCCAAGATTTTCTTCGCGTTGTGGTTTCTCTCTTCTTGTTGCCAACTGTAAAAAACAGAACGGAGCAAAGCAAGAAGAATGTAAGGAGATGCCAGAATAACATTCTTTTCAACTGCCTCTTCCCAGAGGGTGGGCCTGTGCAATAATGCTATTTGCAACATGTGTTCACCTGGCATGAACATTATAACAAAATCAGGCGATATTTTGTTTCCACTTTCATCCTTTAGATTATCTTGATAACTTTTCTGACCTAGTGATTTTACAGTTTCCCATACATCATCTGCAAATTGCCCCATCAATTTCTCTTTCTCATCTTGATCTTTAGAATCATAGGCATCCAAGAGCCTTCCAGGTGCTTTGGAATCAATTACTAATTGCCTACCACCAGGCATGTTTATGATTGCGTCAGGGCGCTGCTTTGAACCATCCTTAGTTTCGATTGTTTTTTGTTCAACATAATCCACATGTCTCAGCATATTGGAGTGCTCAATTACCCTTCTGAGTTGAACTTCACCCCAATTCCCCCTCATTGAATTATCACTAAGAGCTGAGGAGAGTTTAGTGGTCGACAATTCTAGACCTTTGTACTGTTCTTGTAATAGTTTCACATTCTCAGATATGGAACCGTATGCTTCGCCCCTATGTTTTCTTTCTTTTTCAATTAATTCTTTTAAACTTTTAAGCTCTTCACGTAGTATTCTAGCTTCAGATTCACTAGATTCTTTTGCTTTTTCTATACTTTTTAAATCTAAAGTATCTCTTTCTATTATCTTGTCTTTTATTTCGACTTGGACATCTTTTATTGATTGTATGTTAAAATCTTCTTTGTCACTTTTATTTAGATTAAAATAAAGCATTAGAACAATCGTGACTATTAGAAGTCCGATAATGATTTGTTCTAGCATGTCATGTTAAACTAACCTGACTAATTAGTATTTTGTCTATAGTTCCTTCATAGAAGATATTAATTCAGTCATCATTTTCTTCCCGTCACCGAACAACATCATGGTCTTGTCCTCATAGAATAGGTCATTGTCCACGCCAGCATATCCTACAGACAAGGATCTCTTCACCATGACAACCACTCTGGCCTTGTCCGCATCAATTATTGGCATTCCTGCCAATGGCCCCTCACCGCTTCTGGCCACGGGATTTACGGTATCATTGGCTCCTACTACCAGAGCTACATCACATTCTCCCATTTCCGAGTTGATATCATCCATCTCAATTAATTTTTCGTAAGGAACATTAGCCTCGGCCAATAACACATTCATGTGACCGGGCATTCGACCCGCTACGGGATGAATACCATATTTCACTTCACATCCATTTGCCTCTAGGATATCTGCAAATTCACGAACTTGGTGCTGACACTGAGAAACAGCCATGCCATATCCTGGAATAATCACACATTTTGATATTCCGTCACAGATCATGGCAACTTCATCTGGATCCGAACCCACTTTGGTGCGGGTTACTGTTTCTTTATCCGTTCCTCCAAACGATTTGAAAAGAACGTCGATCAGACGTCGATTCATCGCTTTACACATTATATTTGTTAGCACTAGTCCGGCAGCCCCGACCATTGATCCTGCAATTATCAGAACGTTGTTACTGATAATGAAACCAGTGAAGGCAGCAGCCACACCCGATAGAGAATTTAGTAGACTTACTACCACCGGCATGTCTGCCCCACCAATAGGCAGTACGAACAGCAGTCCTAGAATACAGGATAAAACGATAATTCCTATGACATAGTCTTGGTTCCCAGGTTCTTCCAGACTCATATAGATTAGACCGACGATTCCAATCAGGAATATTCCTTTGACATAATTCAACCATTCAGGACCCCAGGTCGGTGTTCTGTACCATTTTCCGAATATCTCAAATCCTCCCTTCAATTTCATCATAGCCAATAAACTTCCAGTCAGGGTCATCCACCCTACTAAGGTCGAGAGGCCAATTGCGATCCAAGCTACATGGAATGTTAGCCAGTCAGTCGGGATGGTACCATTGTTAATCATTCTGAAGACTTCAGACGCGGCAACAAGTGCGCTTGCAGCTCCCCCAAAACCATTGAACAGAGCGACCATTTCTGGCACTCCAGTCATCTGGACCCTCACGGCCATGGTGTAGCCGATTATTCCACCTGCTATCAGTCCTGCCGGGATTAGTACTGTACCTTCTATCCCATCCCCAAAATTCATCTGTGCTACGGTTACAACTACAGCTACCAGCATCCCTGATGCGCCATAGAGGTTACCTGTAGGAGCGGTACGCGGATGCCCCAATTTCTTCAAGCCTAATATGAACAGAATCGAGGCAATAAGATATCCAATATCCCAGATTTCAGGCTCAAGATCCATCTATTTTCCCCTCCTCTTGCCGGCAATCATGTTCAGCATCCGGTTAGTAACAGCAAAGCCTCCAACCACGTTGATCGTTGCCAAGACCAATGCAGCGAATCCAAGCCATGCTGCCAATGGATAATTCCCCGAATCCGAGGCAATATTACTAGCAAATAATGCCCCAACGATTGTAATTCCGGAGATCGCATTTGCACCAGACATCAGTGGCGTGTGTAGAGTTGGGGGGACTTTCGTGATAAGTTCAAATCCCAAGAATATGGCAAGTGCAAATATTGTGATTGCGGCAATCAGTGTGACCAGTTCCACTATTTCAACGCCTCCTTCAGCCTAGTGTGGTTTCCGTGGATTTTTCCGTTCTCCGCTACCAAGATCCCTCCATATCCGGCTGATATTCCTCCCTCATCCCCGGTCAAAACTTGTTCTTCCGGATTTATTATCAGTTTTCCTTCTTTCACCAGCACGGTTACAAAATTAGTAATATTATTTGAATAAAGCATAGATGCCGTATTCGGAATTGTTCGACACAACATTGGTATTCCAATAATGGTCACACCATCCTTTTCTATGATTTCACCCTCGACACTTCCCACAATATTGCCTCCTGTATCACAATTCATATCGATAACCACAGCACCCTGTTTCATTTCATGGGTCATTTTCTCATTCATTTTCTTACCGAAGAATAATTGAGGTGCACCCGCTCCAAATAATCTTGCAGTAGTTATCACAACATCCGCTTCCTTTACAGCTTTCATTAATTCCTCATCAAACGCTTGCTGAAGCCCTTTGTCTGTGAATAGTGTTGCATGACCACTAGAACTCTCGGCGTCCTTCCATCCAGGGACATCAATGAATTTTGCCCCCAAACTCTCAGTATCCTGTTTAGCGGCCAATCTTACGTCAATAGCTTGGATAGCGGCCCCCAGT
This sequence comes from Euryarchaeota archaeon UBA136, assembly GCA_002506485.1. Taxonomy (GTDB): domain Archaea; phylum Thermoplasmatota; class Poseidoniia; order MGIII; family CG-Epi1; genus CG-Epi1. The sequence goes on from DAXQ01000054.1 coordinate 25,352, forward strand.
CTCTTAGCAGTTGCAATGGCTTGCAGACCGGCTACGGCAGCACCTTGGATAACAAATTTAGCAGGCCTTACGGTACCAGCTGCAGTCATCATCATGGGGACCATCTTTGAAACGTGTAGGGATCCCATCAAGGCTGCTCTGTATCCAGATAGATTGTCCTGGCTCGAATTGACATCCATGGATTGTCCTTTAGACAGTCTTCTGGGAATTACATCAAGTGAAAGTAACGTAATTCTTGCGTCTATTATCTTCCTTGTTTGCTCCAAATTTCTAAAAGGATCAGCTATGCAAGCCAACATTTGGCCTTTTTTCATCATTTTGAAATCAGGGACATCAATTGAAGCAATCAATTCAGACCCCATAACCTCCACTAGGTCCCCTATCCTTCCCCCTTTATCCTCATATTCTGAATCAGAATAGCCTGATTTTTCTCCAGCTCCTTTTTCGATAATGACCTCAAATCCTAATTTGTTCAATTTAGGTATAGAAATAGGTACAATCGAGACACGTGTTTCGTCATTATCCTTCTCTTTTGGTACTCCTAAACGCATTTCGTTTTCCCCATTAAATATTTGAGACTAAAACAGCCTGTGATACGGGTTACAAACACACTGATAAAAGTTTTCCTACTACTTGCCAATTTCTCGAGCAATGACTAATCTCTGAACCTCTTGCGTTCCTTCATAGATCTGTGTTATTTTTGCATCCCTGAAGAACCTTTCAACTGGGAATTCGGTAGTATATCCATATCCACCCAGTATCTGAACGGCCTTTTCAGACACCCACATTGCTGTGTCACCAGCATTCAACTTTGCAAATGAGGCCTCCAACGTGTGTCTATCACCATCTTCCTCATAGTGTTTCATTTTGGACCATGCAGCCTTGTAGACCTGTAGCCTCGCAGCATCGATTCGCATAGCCATTTCAGCCAAATAATTACTAATTGACTGATGAGCAGCTATGGGCTTTCCAAAAGTCTCTCTTTCCTTCGAATATTTCAAAGCAGCCTCATATGCGCCCTGTGCAATTCCAAGAGCTTGGGCAGCTATTCCGATTCTTGAATTATCCAAGGCGTTCATTGCGATTGCAAATCCTTTTCCGACCTCTCCCAGCACATTTTCCTTAGGAACCTTGCAATTGTCAAGAATCAGAGTACAGGTGTCACTGGATCGAATTCCCAGTTTGTCTTCTTTCTTTCCTATCTTGAAACCTTCAAAGTCTTTCTCTATGATGAAACCAGTTACACCACCATGCTTTTTCTTACCATACTCAGGATCATCAGTCACCTTGGCAAAAACCACGAAAAGGTCAGCTGTGGTGCCATTGGTTACCCACATTTTTTCTCCATTTAGGATAAAATTCGAACCGTCTTCAGTAGCCTTGGCAACCATTGCGGCAGCATCAGTACCAGACCCCGCCTCACTCAAAGAGTAGGCTCCCAAATGTTCACCCGAAGCCAGTTTAGGCAGGTATTTTTTCTTCTGTTCTTCGTTCCCGTTCAGTACAATCGTCATAGAGCACAACCCCACATGAACTGCAACCATGACCCCTAGTGAAGAATCAACTCTGGACAATTCTTCAATCACGATCGCTTCCGAGATATCATCTAGTTTCTGACCACCATATTCTTCGGATATCGTCATCCCCGCAAACCCGAGTCCGGCAAATTCCTTGAATTCATCGATCGGAGGTCTTTGTTCCTTGTCTCTTTGATGGCAACTGGGACCGGCTACGGTCTCGGCAAAATCACGTACCATATCCCTAATCATTGCCTGCTCATCAGTTTCTGCAAAATCCATCCTAACCACCCATGAGCTTGATTATCGCCTCTGCCGGTTCTCCGTCACATTCTTCGAGTGCGGCCTTGGCCTTCTCTTGAGACACCCCGGCTTGTGAAGCTACTAGTTCGATATCCTCATTCGGTATACTTGTATTCTCATCCTCTCCATCCAAACCTCTTTCTTGAGGTTCTCCAACAATTTGATAGGTCTGCTGCCCCATTAGATTCATTGCACTTACAGATGGGTTGCTGAAATACAATTCTTTTTCTTTGGTCCTGATTATAACCTCGGTAGCATCAATCTCCTCAGTTGAATTCTGCAATTGTTTTTGCAATTTTTTCATCATTCGGGGATTCATACGCCCCATACCCGGCATCATGCTCGTGTTACACCCTCCCCTCTAAAAGAATTTATGTCAGCCGATATCGTAGAACAACAGCCATCTCCCCTAGACCTGCCAGCATCTCCCCTCCATGATGATGCGAAGAGATTTCAATTATGGAGGTTCTGTTTCTATCTGCTAGATTCATCAATTTTCTCCCCTCTTTACTTCTGGTTTTTTCCGATAAAATTAGCATTGTTTCTGCGGCACCTGCACTAATCGCGTTTCCGACTTCTGTCTTACCGTAGGTTGCCATATCCTTGGAAAGAGCCTCCCTGAGTTTCTCAACGGTAGCCATCTCTTCCTGGATTTTTATCTGAGCTACTGCCTTTGGTAGGGTCCCTCTACTAATCGCCTCATGGATTCCGGTCATTCCTCCCTGACCAGAATTCTCAATCACACATCCTTCGAATATCTCTGGGGCGTCATTTTTTCCGACGGCCACAAAATCTTCTTTGAGAAATCCCGGTCCAATAACAACTATGATTGCGTTTTTGATGTGCACATCAACAAGTTGCTTAACAGTCCTACTATAGAATGCCTTCAATTCTTCACCCCCCGTTGACTTTCCACTACCGGCCCGATTAAGGGTTTTTACCTCACGAATACCATACGTTCTCAATTCGGCGATTGTTATGCTGTCACTTTCTATTGCAACAGCTAGTGCGGTTACGGTTGGTTGTGCCGCCTCTTTCAGCCGTTTCTTTTGATGAGGGTGCCATCGTGTCTTACCAATCTCGAAATCATCACCAGGTTCTAGTATCAATGTGTGATGGGAACCTTGGTCCCTCTCTCCCACTGCAATCACACCATGACACCTTAACCTCTGGCCAAACGATTGATATTCTACATTCTTGACTTCTAGCGTCAATTTCATTTTTTGTTTTTTCCCTCTTTCTTTTCTGATTCTATCAGATTGCGCCGTCTCTCTCCTTTCGGTTAGAGCTCTGACCATGTCACCTTCATCCAGAATTAGGTTCAAATGGTACAGATCATCTTCGTGCTCTAATCTGATGTGATAGATATTGATATCACGTTTTCTTACTCTCAAGGGACCTCACAGGTACATAGTGATGTCTAGATTCTTAGCCAGTTCCTTGTAACGATTTCTTATGGTGACCTCAGTGACTCCCACTGTGTCAGCAATGGTCTTCTGGGTCTTTCTCTGGTCATATACCACAGACGCAATGTAAATTGCAGCTGCTGCAACGCCCGTAGGCCCTCTGCCAGAGGTTAATTCAGCCTCAATTGCCTGGTTTAGTATATTTATTGCGGCACTCTCTACATATCCCGGTAACTCAAGTTCTCTGCAAAAACGGATTATGTATACAGCAGGTGAGGCTGGTTGTAGATTGAGTTTCAATTCCCTTGAGATGTACCTGTAAGTTCTTCCAACTTCTTTCTTTGAGGCTCTTGATGCCTGTGTGATCTCACTAAGTGTTCTTGGGACTTCACATCTTCTACAGGCACCATAAAGCGCGGCTGCAGCTACTCCCTCCACGGAACGTCCCCTGACTAGGTTATCTTGTACAGCCCTTCTGTAAAGCATTGCAGCTTCTTCCCTTACCTGCCGGTGCAACCCAATTTTTGAAGCGAGTCGGTTGAGTTCGTTAAGAGCTTGAGCCAAATTTCGATCAGCAGAGTTAGATGCTCTGGTACGATTCTGCCATTTTCTCATTCTATAAACTTGGGAACGGTTTTTGGTAGGTACGTTGTTGCCATAGATGTCTCTGCTTCCCCATCCAATGTCCGTAGACAGTCCTTTATCATGAATCATGACAGTCATCGGTGCACCCCCCCTGGCTCTCCTCTCGTTCTGTTCAGAATCAAAGGCCCTCCATTCAGGCCCCTGATCAATTACCTGGTCGTCAACTACGAGTCCACAGTTCCTGCAGGTGACCTCTCCCCGCTTGTAATCTCTAACAATGTGGCCTGAATCACATTCCGGGCACTCAGTCAACTCCTCAAGGTCTACTTCGGGGACTTCTTTTGAGTTATCCATAGGGCTTAATTACCATGTCATTTTGGGATTATAAGGCTTGGCCCACTGTCTTTAAATTATAGGAAGTCAAGTTAGGTGGAACATCGCTTCATTGAGCAACTTATTTATCATGCCTGTCTGACCTACCTAGGTAATGACAAGAGTTCGGGATCCAATTCACGACTACATTGATTTGACTCCTTTGGAGGTTAGATTGGTTGACACTCCCGCTTACCAAAGATTACGCTGGATTCGTCAATTAGGCCCTACTAACCTTGTCTATCCGGGCGCAAATCATACGCGGCATGAGCATTGCATGGGGACATGCCATGTTGTTGGTAGAATAGCTGATTCTATAGGTTTGGATTCACATGATAAGCAACTAGCCTCTGTGGCAGGATTATTGCATGATTTAGGCCACTCACCTTTTTCCCATCTTGGGGATGAAGTTGCTGGTTTGGAGGATCATGTAATCCGAACTACTAAGTTGGTGTCCGATGCGGAAATATCAGACATACTATCTGAGGAAGGTATTGATTCAAAAGAGATTAATGAAATAATCCAAGGTGCCCACAAATTAGGTCCTTTGGTTTCTGGAGATTTGGATGGTGACCGTCTTGATTATTTGGTTCGTGATGCACATTATACTGGTGTTAGTACTGGAGTTGACGCTGGGCGGTTGATCACGACTATGGCAATGGTTGATGAAAACCTAGTAGTGCATCAGGGCGGCCTTCCAGCAGTCGAGGCCCTCTTGACGGCAAGGTTTGCAATGTATCCCACAGTATATTTTCATTCTTTTGTGAGAGGGGCCGAATTGATGTTAGCCCGTGCGGCCAACTCGGCAATATCATCTAACAAATTTACCTATGACGATTTCGCAACCTTTACAGATCATAAATTCCTGTCAGAATTGGATAGAGCTGGTGGCTTCCCTCAGAAGACCGTAAAAGACTTCGAGAATCGTAGGATTGTAAAATCCGCGGTCAGCATAACCAAGAAACAAGCGGAAGATTCGGGCCTGAATAGATCTAGTAAAGAAGAATACGAGAATTCAATAGCTGCTAAATTGGGACTCGATGCTTCGGATATTTACGTTGACCTTCCTCCCTTATCAGTTGTTCTAGGCCTGAAAGTCAAGATTCTGAAAGACAATGATGAGGTCGTTCTGGCCCGCGATCTTTCAAGACTGGTATCTGGCCTGTATGAAGCCCAATTTGACCATTGGCGCGGCCGGGTGTATGGCCCTTCAGGGATTGAAGATGAAGTCTCATCTGAGGCTAGTAAGGTTCTTGGTTTATAGATGTCAAAGACCATTCAGAAATTTATCGAAGGCCTAGGTTGGAGGGTAGATAATTATTCATGGGATGGCAATGCCCATTTGTTCTATGTGGATGAGCCTGAAAATCTCGACGAACGATTTGAAGAGTTAAGACTGGCCTTCAAGGCAACTAGTAAACTAGGGAATGAACGCACATTTCCAATGCTGAGGAGAGCAGGTGATGAACTCATTCTTGTTGTTCTACCTCAACCGACATTTGATTATACACAGAATCGGACAAATTTGTACCTTCTTATTGCCACCATTTTCACTACTACCTGGGCAGGGTCTATGTGGTGGGCTTCCTATGTGAATTCCAATGTTCTTGAGATGAGTTGGTGGTGGTTGAGAATTATAATAACCCCAGACGTCTTTTTCATGGGCTTTTTGACTTTTTCTCTTCCATTAATGGCAATTCTAGGAACCCATGAGATGGGACATTACTACTATGCCAAGAAGCACAATCTGGATGCTTCTCTTCCATTCTTCCTGCCCATGCCACCCATGATCTTTCCATTTGGTACGATGGGTGCCTTCATTTCCATCCGAGAACCGATACCTAATCGCAAGGCGTTGCTAGATGTCGGTGCTAGCGGCCCGATTGCAGGTTTGTTAGTTGCAATCCCGGTGACCTTGCTTGGCTTCTGGCTAACTGAACGTAATGCAGTTCCCGTGCCTATAGACTCGGGGGATTCTTTGTATCTTGGTTCATCTATATTCTTTGAGGCACTGTATTCGTTGAGCGAGCTATTCTATCCTTCATCCGGAGACTATCTTTCACATCCTGTGGTCCTTGCTGGATGGACCGGTTTTTTTGTGACTGCCCTTAATTTAATGCCCGCTGGTCAACTTGATGGGGGCCATATTGCGCGAGCCTTGTTAGGTCCAAAATCGAATGGCCTTTCCTATACTGTCATTTTTCTTCTGATACTCATGACGTTCTATGGAATACCTGGCTTTGGCCCACCATATACTGGTTGGGCAATCTACGCTATGCTAATCTTCTTTCTAGGGACCTCACACCCCCCTCCTTCCGAGGAATTATCCGATTTGGGAAAATCCCGGTTTGCAATAGGAGCGTTAACAGGCCTTATTCTACTGACCACCTTTACCCCCTCTCCTATCTTTGAAGTAGATTCACCATTCTCCTTGGATATTGATGTCGATGAGACGGTTTTTAGCCCCGTTTTCAATGAATCTAACCAGACATCTTTAAGGATTCTTAATAATGGACAGAGTGAAGGTTGGGACAACATTACGGTCAATGTTGGTAATCTAGACAATTTCACCTTGGACTTGCGTGTCGATTATGTTAATATCAGTGAATTGGATAATCAGTTTGATTCAACATCACCTGAATTCTTGGAATATGTTAATGATGATGGGACAAACCTCACCTTGAATCTCACATCCAATTCTTATGCTAATTTGACTTTGACTATCACTCCAGTAGGCCAGGTTGAAGCTGGAAAATACACTTTTAACATAGAATTATTGAGCAGGACTGAACGGGTTTATACAACGACCTTTGCCTTGACCGTAGAGGAACAAAATTAATGGAAGTCTTTGAAGGTAAGACATGGATTTCAGGGCAGGGGCTGGTAGATACTTGTGTAGGCGTATCTGAAGGTAAGATAGTTTCCGTCAAGAAGATTCTCAAAGGTGATAAGCATACTGTGACAGATGGTATTATTCTACCTGCTGGATTGGATATGCACGTACATTTTAGAGATCCCGGCTATCCTCATAAAGAAGATTGGAAAAGCGGGTCTCAATCCGCGGCCTGTGGTGGAGTTACAGCAGTTGTAGATATGCCCAACACTAATCCATTCACCTCAAACGTTGAAACCTTTAATGAAAAAGTATCTTTGGCATCCTCGAAGTCTTTAGTTGATTTCGGGATTGGTGTGAATGTTGAAGAAGGTCTAACAAGCAAGTCCTGGTTTGACACTATTCCTTCTGCATTCTGGAAATTATATCCCTATGGTGTTAGTTCCGAGCAATATTTTGACTTGGCCACTGAAGTCCTGAAGAAAACCAGCAAACCCTTGGTTATCCATGGTGAACATCCTGACCATATGCACGATCAACCACTGCACAAATTATCGGATCACACCCAAAACCGGTCGAAAGCCGAATCTGAATGCCTGTCTGCGATGCCATCTTCTGAGAAGTTACATGTTGCCCACCTATCATCTTTAGAAGGATTGAGATCCATGCCAGAATCCGCTACTTCGGAGGTTTGTCCCCATCATTTACTTCTTAGTCTTGACAGTTGTGCTTCGCTGGATTGTAAAGTGGATCCCCCGTTACGTTCAAGAAATGACAACAATGGATTGTACCAAGCCTTTCGAGAAGGCAATATACCAATACTAGCGAGTGATCATGCACCTCATACTATTGAGGAGAAAAGGTCCGAAGCACCACCTTCAGGCATTCCGGGTGTTGAAACCATGATTCCTTTGATGCTAAATGAGGTGTCCACAGGTCGTCTTGATCTGGGTTGTTTGGTCAATGCAATGTCTGAGGCTCCAGCTTCCAGACTCGGTCTGGAAAGAGGTAAAATTGCAGAAGGCTTTACGGCCGATTTTATTGTAGTTAATTTAAAACAAGTCGATCCTATAGATGTAGACGCCTTACATTCGCGTGCTTCCTGGACCCCTTATCAGGACTGGCCTGCTGTATTTCCATCCAGTGTATATCGTAGAGGTGATTTGATTTCTCACAATCAGGAGCCCATAGGTACAGGTGGGGGGCAGCATCTTTTTGATTGATTCACGTTCATTTATCTGACGAAACTTTAATACTGTCATTAATCGGGTACACAAGTGATGAGACGTCTCTGGCAAACCCTGGCACTTGCCGTATTCGCTTTTTTGGTAGTTTCAATACCATCAGAGGCCGAATCACGAGGAAGTGATTTCGCAGATGTTGAATTTTATATATCAAGGGATTGTGTTGGCGAAAATTGCGGTCTTGTCACAGAAGAACCCATGTCGAGTAAACCGAAACATTGGGTGGCACAAAATGATCCTCCAGTTCAAAGTGAGTATTACCCCTTGGCAACTTGGGAATTAAATATGGGTGGCCCTCTTGATTTAGGGGACTCATATAGTTACGTAATTTGGGTTGAATCTACAAATGTTCAAGAAATAAATTTCAGAACAACGTTGTTCATATCATGGATTGATGTTTCAGTTGATCCTGCAGAAACACGAATGACGAATATATCTATTGATGAAGTTGGAAAGTCAGCCCCATTTGGCACACTCTTGAATGAAAATTATACGGTTGAGTTAGTAAGTTCAAGTCTGGACAAAAGTGAGTTTCCAAATGGTGTGCCACCTTATACTACATTTGGAATGAAGCTTGAGACTAGTATACGATGGGCTCCTGATACTGAAAACAACACAGCTTGGATAAAAGGAGATAGTCCTGATTTTGACTCTTCTTTGACAATAAATTTTAGACATGTGGATATAGCAGATGACTATACAGGCTACTTCAGTAACGACAGGGTCGACGAAGTGGGTGGAGACTCGTTGTTCATCAAGGTTAACGCTACCAATGCGCTTGGCGCAGATAATCTAGATATATCTAGCGTTTCTATAGTGGTTCAGGGAATTGCGGGTGGCGGTACTTTCAAAGATTCAGTTATAGCCAAGGATAAACATACTTATGCAAAATACATCGAAGGTACTTGGTGGTATCAGGAAGATCAAGGGGTTGTTTCAGGAGCTTACAGTATTGAGGCGTCCATCAAGGACATTTGGGGCAATGAATGGTCTGCCCAAATCTCGTATGAGCTGGTTGTTGATGAATATGGCCTTGAAATTGAATTTGGTGAAGGTTATAGTAGCGATGGCCAACTTCCCAAAGGTGGCAAGGTCGATTATGAATTCATAGTACACAATCGAGGTAATACACGAGACATCTTTGAAATTGAATTGGACGATTCGGATTTACCCTCCGGATGGGAAGCCAATGTTCTTTCTCAATCAACATTAGACCTCCCTGAAGGACTGTTTGGTTACGTACAAGTCAGAGTTGAGGCGCCTGTCTCAGCATCTGGCGGGAGTGATGAACGAGTTACAGTCATTGTTACATCCTCAGGAGACTCAAACGTAAATGAGGAAGTCAGGCTGGAGACTACAGTCAGGATCTATGGCGTTGCATTTGTTTCACCGCCGGATGAGATAAGAATTGATCCAGAGAATCTCGACATAGATGGTTATTATAGATTCAGCGTGAATATCAGAAATACAGGTAGTGACAAGGACACCTACAAACTTGATGCCACTACAGCGCGTAGCGATTGGACCGTCAGGGTAGAAATAGGTGGTAATGAAATAGCTGCACTCACAGTTGACAAGTCGGGAACGGAGAAGGTAGAGATTGTACTCAGACCCCTCAATTATGAGGGTAGTTTAGGTGATCCTGTTGGTTTTCTTTTAACAGCAGATTCTATATCTCCAGGAGATGGCTCAGCTTCACTTTCTTTCGACCTTTTCATGGAAATTCCATTAGATCGGATTACAGATTTGTCAGTCAGTGTAGATGACGTTCTGATTAATGGTAAACCTCAGACGATTCTGACAGCAGAGGATCTGAATTCTGCTGAACCAATCCAGCTTCAAATCAATATACACAACAATGGTGGAAAGGCCACAGGACCGTTCGGTGTCAAATTGTATCTCGGGCAACTAGTTATAGATGAATATAGGGTTTCACAGGGAATCAGTGGTTTTGGCGTAGAACCAGTTATATTGAATTGGGAGAACCCATCCCCAGGGTCCTCAACCCTAAAAATTTTCGTGGATTTTGAACAAGAGGTTGATGAATTGAATAGTAACAGAGCAGACAACTCCCTTAGTTTGCCTATATTTGTCAGTGAAAAGACTACCACCAGTAGTGATAATGATGAAGACGACCCTCTCTTGATTGGCCCCAGTTCAATAATTACGTTTTCGGTTCTGATGACTTTATCTATTATTTATCGTAGAAAACATTAGTCATCGTTTTCGTATATCTCAAGAAATTCCCCGCAGAAAGGACATGCTTTCCACTCTTTTTTGACCGGTTTGCTGCAGGATTCACAAAATTCCAGATTATCTACAGCGTTTTCAACCCTTCCCTTAATGTCTGGAAAATTCTGATTGGACAATGGCATTGTCTCTTCTTCATCTACAAGTACAGTTGCTTCAGTTTCACTGAATTGGTTTAGTTCTTCTGGTGTATCCTGACCTAATAAGCTTTGTAGAACATCATGTTCATTTTGGATTATTTCTCCTTTTAACTGTCTGCTACTCCCATCTATATCCTCAGGTTCCTCAATTTCCACCTCATAATAATCATCCATTGGTATCAATTGTGGAAGGATTTTGAATTTCCTTCTGACCTGCCTCCCTCTCTTCGTACCAGTGATCAAGTCGTAGAAGAGGAAAAGGCAAACACCACCAACGATCAGTATCGGTGAATCGTTTGGCAACCCAAAGGGTATGACGTTTTCGTAATTCGGATGAACGTATCTCTGCGGATACAATAGAGCTAAAACTGTCCATCTAATGCTCCATAGCAACTTTGAAACTTTTGGATTGGACAGAGTCACAATGACTGAGCAAATCAAGGATGCCAATAGTAATACCAGTATCAGTAATCCGTTGTTCAGTATTGTCAGTTGTTCTAGCACAAGGACAGTTTATCGTCCGATATATTTATGGCTTATCCAGTTAACAAGTTTTTATATCGGGCTTTTTGTACAACAGATTACTTCGGGGCTTCATTTCTCCGTAGTGTGACCAGTAGCGGGGTGGGGTAGCTAGGAAATCCCGTCGGGCTCATAACCCGGAGATCGATGGTTCAAATCCATCCCCCGCTACCATTATTATTAAGCAACCTTTCTGCGAGTAAATTGCGCAAGATTACTGAGCACACAGCAGACGCAGGTATTGAGGTGGAGGCAGTTTCACTTCCGGAGGCATTTCATGAGGTCAGCTTAGCCTTTACAGAGATTGTCACGGGTGGTAATTTACCTCAGTCTAAGCATTCTCATGTTATTGAACTGGAGTCTACAGAACTGGATTCCCTCTTGGTGAAATTTGTTTCAGACTTGATTTTTCTTTTTGATACGGAAGATTTTTTAGTTGGTTCCGCGAAAGTAGAAATCAAAGTCGGTCCTCCCTTCGTTCTGAAGGGGAC